>CBDUPD010000359.1:0-3488 GCA_965368985.1 uncultured Spongiibacteraceae bacterium
AGCATCGCCTCGCATAAATCTTAATAATATCAATGAACCCTATGCTTCCAATATAACAGGTCTGTTAGGACAGTCTGATGCAATTTTTTATATGAGAGAAGATGTTGATGTAGATATGAGAGCAGAGAAAATTGCCTCAAGAGAGATTGGTTATTATGGTTATTTTGCTAATCAGTTTGAAATAGATATTCGCCGGTTTGAAGAGAGGTTGACTGATTTATTCTCGGATTCCTTGAATCTGGCTGATTTTAATGCCAATAACAATAGTGAAACCACATTGACGGGTACAGAGGCGCAGATTAAATGGCATACCTCAAAAAATAATCTGTTTATGCTTTCTATGGCGCATATTGATAATGAGTCCAGCACAAAAACCGAGACCCGCTTTACAGCCAGAAGAAGTGGTTCCCTGATGTGGAATCACCGGTTTGATTTTGGCTTGAATTTTAATTTCGCCTATCATCATGCTTATAATTATAACGAGCTAGGGTCTGATGGAGGTACTGAATTTCAACGAGTTGATGGAAGATTGTCGCAAGATGTTAAAATGGGACCAGTAATGTTAACGCTCAGTGGCAAGGTAATGTATCGTCTGGATGAGGATGCTTTTGTCGATGAGGCTAATATTTATAAAAACAAGGAAATCTATTACTTTACTGCCGAGGTATTGTTTTAGAAAGAATGGATTAATTGAGAATGCTTAGGAATGTAAAGGATCTACAAGCAGATTTTTGCAGAAGAGTCTATCATGGCTTCTGTCTTGTGCTATTGGGGTTTGTTAATACGGTTTTCTCTGAGCCGGTAAACCCTGTGTCTGCAATAGAAAAGGAAGTTATTATCGTCGTAGCACCAGACCGGCCACTTCGAAAAGAGTTTCTCTCATCATTAACCAGTTCATTGCCGGGAGTTTATCGTTCCCGGATTGTTGCTCCTGATAAGTTTTCTGATACAGATCTGGGTAATGCTGATTATGTTGTTGTGTTAGGTAGTGGAAGCCTGCAAGTGGTGCGTGATCGTAAGGTCAAACTTCCTGTGATTGCCAGCTATATTTCGCCATTAACCTATCGTTCCGATGAAGAAGATCAAACACATGAGTCTGTACTTTTCCCTTCAGCAGATTGGGGTGTGCAAATGCAGTTGGCTCAAGAGTTATTGCCTCAAGCCCGAACAGTTGCGGTTCTGATATCTCCAGATTATGTGAAGCATGTACCTGAACTGGAAAAATATGCAAAAGTCCACGGCTTGAAGCTGGAAGTGGCTGAGTGGAATGGAACAGAAAACCTGCCCAAGGTATTAAATAAATTATTAAAAAAATCTGACTACCTGTTGGCTCTTGAAGACTCAAAGGTTTTTAACAGGAATACAGTCAAGAGTATTTTGTTGACAAGCTACCGAAAAAACAAAGTGGTTATAGGCCCCAATGCCTCTTATGTGAAAGCAGGTAGTTTGGCGACAGTCTGGTGTACAACAGATGATGTTGCGCTGGCGGTTGTTGAAGCGATTGAATTTTATAAATTAAACCAGCGTTTACCTGATACCGGCTCGCTCTCTTGTCGTTCAGTTGCGATTAATAAGCAAGTTGCCAAGTCGTTGTCTATAACAATACCTGAGAGTATCGAAAGTGGAAAACTGATTATTGATAGGGAGGTAAAATAGATATGCGCTCTATCGGTACGTGGTCAATTCATAAACAAATGCTTTTTCTAGGTGTTTTTCCGGCATTATTGATGTTTGTCTTCCTAAGTAGTTATTTTGTCTATGAGAGACTGGAAGATGTTGATCGGGAGTTGAAGTCACATGGACACTTTATCGCAGAACAGTTGGCTCCAGCCAGTGAATATAGTGTGATATCTGGCAATATAGCTGTGTTGAAAAAAATAATAGCACCTTTACTTGATGACCCTGAAGTGTTGTATATAACAATAACGGATATTAATAATCAGGTTCTTTTACATTCATATGGTAAGGCTAAACAGGCGTTGGGGAATCAGGCAATAAGCGGTGGAGATATATTGCTGTTTACTGAAAAGATCATACAACAGCCTTTGGATGTTAGTGGTATGAACTTTGATTTTGATAGTCAATTTGATAATGGTCAGGAAGATGACTCCGTAATAGTACTGGGTAATGTGCTGGTTGCCATGTCTACGGTTGAAGTGAAAAATCGGCAGAAACAGATTATGTTGGCAAGTTCCCTGCCGGCAGCATTGACATTGCTGGTAACAATAGTACTGGCATTGACCATTGGTGGAATTACAGCAGCACCGATTATTCGTTTATCGCAAGTTGCCAGGCAAATAAAGCATGGTGATTATTCGGCTCGTGTTAGTGAAAATATGGGCGGAGAAATTGGCTCTCTGGAAGTTGATATTAATGAGATGGCAGAGGTACTTCAGAAATCAGAAATTGATCAGAAAAACCTGGTGGCACAGATGCGGATTGCAACAGAGCAGGCTGAGTCTGCCAGTCAGGCCAAGAGTGATTTTCTGGCAATGATGAGTCATGAGTTAAGAACGCCTATGAATGGTGTGCTGGGAATGTTGCAGCTAATGGAAGTTACTGAATTGACCAAAGAACAAGAGGAGTATGCTGATATAGCGATTGAGTCGACAAACCATCTGTTGGCAGTAATTAATGATATTCTGGATTTCTCCAGAATTGAGCGAGGGAAGCTTGAAATAGAGTCTGTGTATTTTGATCTGAAAGAGTTGATTGATAATTGTGTGCGTACATTAAGTTATGATGTTAAGAAAAAAGACCTGAATTTTACACTGGAATATAAAGGAGATTCTGATTTCATTTATGTGAAAAGTGACCCGACCCGAATGCGGCAGATTTTGGTAAACCTGTTAAGTAATGCGATTAAATTTACTGAAAAGGGATCTGTGACATTGCGGGTTTCTATTTCAAGAATGTCAGATAAACAGTTAACACTGTTGCTGGAAGTCGAAGATACGGGAACAGGTATTCCTGAGGATAAGCAGGAGAAAATATTTTTCCCGTTTTTACAGGCGGATACTTCTACATCAAGACAGTATGGAGGAACAGGGTTGGGGTTGTCGATTGCCAGGCAACTAACAGAATTATTAAATGGGTCAATGATTGTTTCCAGTACAGAGAATGTTGGTAGTCGATTTGTTTGTGAGTTCTGTCTGCCTTATCATTTAAGTGAAAATTTAAAAACAGACAAAGATGAGCAAGCTGATTGGCAAGCAATTAAATTTGATTATGGAAAAGCATTGGTGGTTGAAGATAATTCGGTTAACCAGATGGTGGCACTGGAAATGCTTAAATTATATGGCGTTGAAGTTGATACAGCTGATGATGGTGTTCAGGCATGCGATAAATGTCGAGAATACAGCTACGATTATATTTTTATGGACCTACAGATGCCAAAGATGGATGGCTTGCAGGCAACCAGAGCTATACGTGAAATGGAATATAATGAAGGTAGGAACCGTACTCCTATTATTGCGTTAACAGCTACT
>CBDUPD010000360.1:0-3464 GCA_965368985.1 uncultured Spongiibacteraceae bacterium
TTGTTGAGTCACGGCGCGTGTACAAACAAGATGGCGAGTGGCAAGCCGAGTTTGGCCCCTTTGAGACCTATGACCATCTGGGAGATTCTGACTGGTCGCTGGTCGTTCAGGCAGCCAATAACTGGGTACCTGATCTCAATCAACTGATTGATTGCTTTAATTTTATTCCTCGCTGGCGCTTTGATGATGTAATGGTAAGCTTCGCCACACCGGGAGGCGGTGTTGGACCACATATAGACCTATACGATGTTTTTATCTGTCAGGGGTCAGGTAGTCGCCGTTGGCGTGTTGGAGACCGCGGGCCTCATAAAGAATTCTGTGCTCACCCTGCCCTGTTACATACCGAAGCATTTGAACCCATTATTGATGTTGAACTGCAAACCGGCGACATTCTTTATCTTCCACCCGGCTACCCTCATGAAGGGATCACCCTTGAGAACTCCATGAGTTTCTCTGTCGGCTTTCGTACCGCTTCAGCAAAAGATATGTTCAGTGCATTGGCAGACCATTTGATAGACAACGATCTGGCCGAACAACAAATCGAAGATCCCAACCGGCTGCCCTGCACGCATCATGGAAAAATCGACAACACTGATTTAACACGAATAAAACAACAGCTATTAAATACACTGAGCGATGATCTCATCAGCCAATTTGCCGGTTGTTTTCTAACACACTCAAAATGTGAACTTGATTTACCCGAAGAAGAACTGGATTTTAATATTGATGATATTCTTGAATGTCTGCAGCACCACAACTTGAAACGACTAGGCGGCCTGCGCTGTCTGTATTTTGAAAGCTCGGTTAACCAGGGCCTGTTTTATATAAATGGAGAACAGATAAAATTGCCCATTGAGCTGGTATCCGTCATACCCACTATCTGTGATAGACAGACATTAAGCCACACGACTTTGGCAGAACACATAAACAACCATCAGCTGCAAGAACTACTCACATCATTGATCAATCAAGGCTATTGGTATTTTGATGATGACGAAAGCTAAACGTCACCACAAAGGTAGTGATTCATCGCAATAACAAATCACTGTCAACCTTGGCTAATAAGTTATAAACAACCCAACTTTATGCAACCACCTGAAATGGCCTTATAATAGTTTCACCTTCACCAGCATCAATTGCATCTTTATGATGCTCTGACATCAAACTTTTTATCTGCTCGGCATACTGCTTTTTAACATCAACCATAATCAGATATTTTCCGGCATCAATATCATCATGAAATCGGGAAATTTTTTCATTTTCGACATTAAAGCCATAAACAATACCAACAACCACACCAAACGCGCCTGCCAGTGCACTAACAACAAGCATTATTGCAATAAGCAGACTAACATCTAATGCATTTGCTGATAATACGAAAAGACCTGTTGAAATCATGGCGACAGCAAAAATACCAATTAACCCGCCTCGCTCTGCCATGCGAATAACATCACGCTCATGCAAAAAATGGTTGGCTACATTAAGATGACGATCTATCAGGCTATCTCTATCTTTGCTAACAATGTGAAAATTCCAGTCACTGATTCCCTTGTGATGGAGCTCGTTTGATATACTTTCAACACTTTTAATGTTGTCGGCTAAATAATATAAACGTTTCATTCTACGTACCTCCTATCGGTACCAGCGGCAAAAGTACCCACCACTAATTCAAGTATAGTATTGTTTAATAAAAGTGCATGATTTAAAGAAATAATATCGACTTGTAGCCATTGATTATACACAGAATTTTCAGGGGTACTAAAGCCACATTAACTGTAACAGAATTTTATTATTATTGATCTGAATGCTTTCAGAGAGAGAAAGACCGGCTTAATGCCTGGAGAATATTATATCAATCAATTTATATGCTTTCGCATTATCGATTCATCTTTTATATTACGTATATCATCGATTAACCAATTAATCACTATACAGCATTTAGACTCTTTCTAACTAACTGATCTAATTAGGCTTATTTAGCCTGAGACGCATTATTTGTCGGCTTTTCCTGTTTGTATAAAATAATAAGGCGTGTAAACCAGAAAATATAAGATTATGAAAAATATATAGGCGTATCCTGCAAACTGTATCGCGTCAATCTGCATATCTGACATGAAATTGAACTTTCGCTCACTCGGCAGCAATGATTCGTAATTAAGTGCCAGTTGAAAGAGGTAGTAAATAAATATTTGCACATTAACAATCAGGTGGAATATTCGATAACCCACAGGGTGTTTTTTTACAAGCAGAAATGACGCAAGAATAAAGATAAATGGCAATACACAGGCAATCTTTACCTGAATATCAAAAATTGTACTTATCAGAAATAATGCAACAGTCACTACCCACACTATTGTTATTTTTGACTTCATCATGACAGCATTCTTATTTCTGTTAATAGTAAATATTTATCTTTGCATTCACTAATCCAAAGATAATTTGATGCTCTACTATAATGGCAGATGACGTAGTCGGCAACGACATAGAAAATCATTGAGCGCAACCAACTAAAATGTAAACATTTTATCTACAAATACGACTAATTCTTCGCAATCAACACCGTGCGTACCGACCGAACCGAGTAAGAGCCAGCATGTAATAACACACCTTGTTAAGTGATAGATACATACATAGATACCCCTGATAATAAACAAAACACAAGCGACCATGCCATGCATAATTTAAAAACACTGAGAGGTATTACAACCTCTTCTGTGCCTGCCTCATCTGACTGTTTAATAGAGTAAACAGCATACGCCCAGCCAAAAAAATGATAGCCAATGAAAGTACTTGCGGTTAGAACGCCCCAAATACTTAATCTGAACTTAACTAACACATAGATAACTACGCACAGCCATGCAAGTTCCATGAGTGAGAATGCTCTATCAAAAATGAGCTCTTCGGACTCCTGAAAATGTATTTTATAATTTTCGTAAACTTGCATTACACCCATAGAAAAACATAACGCATAAAATAGTGTCACTATCCCTTACCCCTTATTTAATGCCGAAAGTTTCGACAATCCTTTTATGCCTGTAATTCTTTCTCTGTTAAATCATTTTTCATAATGGTAACGTCACGATATTATAGTTAGTTGATTATCATCAACTGCCTAGACTTAGGCATAGTTATTTTTTATTCTGCGGCCAAAACACAGAGATATATCTGCGTCTTTACAACAAATATGGCTTTTCAATCTATCCGAATATCATAGATATGACAAGAAGACATCCAGCTATTCACTATCCCTGTCACCACCACCCCGACTTCTTTTTATCTTTCATTATTTTTACGCATAAAAAAAGGCCCAACCAAAATGGCGAGCCTTTTAATTAACGCAGAAACGCTTCTGTTATTACATTTTACCCAGCAAGGCACCACCGGTTGGCACACCAACACCCGAAGTAACCAATACGTGGTTAACATCTTTCTTGGGCTGGTTCACTGAAGTTCCGCGTACCAGA
>CBDUPD010000361.1:0-3463 GCA_965368985.1 uncultured Spongiibacteraceae bacterium
TGCCGTATCACGCTCATCATGATGTGCAAAATGTTCCTGTATAAACTCTCTGGCTGATTGGCTCATAACTTAAAAACATTAACCTAAATCGAAATGGACGGGCATTTTACCCTACTTTGGTTAAAAATGGAGCAATCTAAACACCCATTAATGCTCATGTTTCATATCATGAATATGGGACTGCCCAGCATCATTTTCAAGGGCTGTATCTACAAGAGTATTATTGGCAAGATTCATAAGCATTTCGAGAGAAATGTCTTCAAAACGGGTAATTGAACCACCATTATTTTTTATAAACTCAAGCGCATCAGATTCTTGTGTAAATGATGCAAGTGTAGGCCCCATAGCCCCTCCAAGCTTATGATTAATAACATACCAGGCATCCCGGGCATTAATCATATGGCTATCATCAGGCTTCGCCCATGGCACTTGTGCCATATCATGCACATAAACATCAGTGATACGGTGACTGTTTTCTGGCTGAAGCAGATACGAGAACATATCCCGGGTTGAGCAGAACTTACGAACTTTTTGTACTTCACGCTCATACAACTGAGCCTTGGGCCCCTCAAAACGGGTAATGACCATACCGCATAAATGACACTCATCCGCCCTTTCATAAGCAACTACCTGGCGAGCCTGTTCTGTTGTCGAATCATTTTTCCCACAGGCAGTTAATATCAATAACATGCCAAATACCAGACAATAGTTAATTCCGGTTAGCCTCATCTTACACTCCACGTCTTTTAAAAATGAAACCAGCAAGAAACAAGGGGACCACAATCCATGCAAGCATCACCATCAACAAGCCCCAAACACCAAATCCACTCGATTGAGCCAATTGGAGTACACCACCAAATTCACTGGCATCCAAGGCATGATAGTTAATCAGGCGAAAAACATCTGTAGGATTAAACATCAACAATGAGCTTAAAAACCGACTGCTTAGCACACCTTTTTCCACAACAAGCAGAGCCAGTAACGACAGGTCATAAACCAGAACAAAAAAGAACCAGACCATTAGAGCCAAACCTGCCGCTTTTGATTTTTCGCTAACAGACAGACTAATCACATAAGCAATGGCAATAAAAACCCAGCCTAGCAAGGTGGCCGATAAGATAAACCAGGCAAAAGCAGGCAAAGCAATCGATGCTTCTACATCACCGGCAAAAATAATAGCTAATGCAGCAACACCAAAGCCAATGATTGCAGATACAGCCAAAATTGCACCCTGCCCCAAAAACTTGCCAATAAGTAATTTGGTGCGGCTAATAGGATATGTTAACAATAACAGCATCGTTCCCTGCTCATATTCGCCTACAAAACTATTATAAGATAACATCAACGCGATAAGTGGAATAAGAATCACGGCCAGGCTAGCGAGACTGATAATCGTTGTTTCCAAAGAAGCAAAACCGATAGTACCTGAAGCTGCTGACCCAAAATAAGCCAACCCCAAAGAAAACACTGCATAAATAAGCGTAATAGCAATAATCCAGCTATTACGAAATCCATCCTTGAATTCCTTTTGTGCAACGATAAGTAACTTATGCATATGCCGACTCGCCCAGGTAATAGCTATAGATATCTGAAAGGGATGGCTGATGAATATTAATATCTCCAATGTCAGCAATCGATAATAACTGCCTGAGCACTTCAACCTTATCATTTTGTGGAAGACTGAAACTCAAGAGATTATTCTCCTCAGATTCTGTATTTAAAAAACCTGATAAATAACCACTCAAGTTTTCAACATTTAGCCCTTGAGTTTTTATCTCAACAGGCAAATTAGCCTCAACACGCAACTCATCCAATGTCCCTAACGTTAATTGTTTACCTCCACCAACAATCATTGCCCTATCGATATGTGCCTCTACACCCGGCAGTACGTGTGAACATAAAATAACCGAACAGCCTTGCCCTTTTAATCGATCAACCACGGTATAAAAGTCTTCTGTGGCAATAGGATCAAGCCCTACAGTCGGCTCATCAAGCAATAATAACCTGGGCTCTCCCAGCAAAGCCTGAGCCAATCCCAATCTTTGCCTCATGCCTTTTGAATAGGTTTTTACAGCTCGTCTGGCTGCATCACTTAAACCAACCTCATTCAGTAAACGCTTAACTTCGACTTTCCCATAACCTTTTAACCGGGCAAAATAATTCAATACATCGTATCCACTCAACTGATCATAAAAGCTGACATTTTCTGGCAAATAGCCAAACTGTCGACGATATTGCTGTGACCCCATGGCCGTAGGCGTATGCCCCAATGCCAGCACTTCTCCTTTAGTTGGCTCAATCAAACCAAGAATAAGCTTCATCATGGTACTTTTTCCCGCACCATTATGACCAAACAAACCTAACACTTCACCAGGATGCAAGATAAGACTCACATCATGCAGGGCCTTAATCTTTCCGTAGTGTTTATCCACTGATCTCAATTCAACAGTAGGCTGACTCATGAGCTAACTCCAGTCAGATAATCAGAGTCTCTGTTTTTAAATTCTGGTTGTTTCATTAAAGGATAACTATCTTTGACTCCAGGCGACTTCAGCACCGGGAACTGTCGTTGAACCCAGCGCAATAATAATATACCCGGACTATGCATTAATAATTTTGCCTGTGGAAACTTCCACAATAACTGATCAACACCATCATTAGGCTCAAATGCTGTATCACCAATATCATCACTATTCATATCCCAACCCAGATAATTACTCCAGTAATTACCTTTTTTGTCTCTACTCCACTCTTGCTTTCGATTCGCGACATACTTTACTTGTATCGTATTATTGATAAAACTGTTGTTTAAAATTGTGTTATTTTCCGAGCCAGCAGTAAGATGAATACCAATATCACTTTTTTCAAACTGATTATTTTCAATCTTGTTATTTAAAGAATTATACACAAACAGAGCCTTCCCTGATGCTCCGCCAACCTCACTATCCGATGGCTGTCTGGCTTGAAAAACCCGATTCCCGGTTAATGTCGAGTCCGTAATAAAATTTAACAAAATACCGTAATCAATAGTATTTTCAGAGGTATTATTCATTACCGTTAGAAACTTGGATTGCATCAAGGCATAACCTGCCTTAACATTAGCAGCATGATTGTTAATAATCTCATTATGATATGAATACATATAATGAATACCATAACGTAAATCATGTAGCTTATTATTGATGAGTTTATTGTGGTTACTGGCATTAATATAAATACCATCACGGGTGTGCCACACATCATTATCACGTACTTCAGCATTAGTAACCAGTGACAAGTGAATTCCATTACCTCGGTCAACTGAGCGTAAATCCAGATTACCTTCTACGCGATTATTGATCACTTTGGCTCCATCACACTTATCGAGCCATACGCCTGTCACATCACCTTTTAAAAAATTATTGTTAATCAGAATATTTGATGCAGTTTTTTCAACGAATATACCTGCATTCATCAGGGTCAA
>CBDUPD010000362.1:0-3441 GCA_965368985.1 uncultured Spongiibacteraceae bacterium
TTCAACTAAAGTTGAAATATCTGATGTTTCTGGTCGTGGTGTAGGTATGGATGTTGTACATAGTGAGATCAAGCAGATGGGTGGCTCTGTTGATATTCATTCTGTGCAGGGTGAGGGTTCCCAGTTTACTGTGCGCTTACCATTTACAGTATCTGTTAACCGTGCATTGATGGTTTGTATTGGAAACGATACATATGCTATTCCATTAAATACCATTGAAGGTATTGTAAGGGTTAGTCCTTATGAGCTTGAGGCTTATTACCAGCCTGATGCGCCAATGTTTGAATATGCCAGCCAGTCTTATAATTTGCGTTATATGGGGTCTTTATTACACCAGGGGCAAACAGCTAACCTTGAAGGATTAACGACGCCGCTGCCGGTTGTTCTTATTCGAAGTAGTGATTATACCGTTGCTGTACAAGTTGATCGTCTATTAGGAAGTCAGGAGGTTGTAGTAAAATCTCTGGGGCCGCAGTTTGGTATGGTTGATGGTTTGAGTGGCGCGACTGTTTTGGGGGATGGTAGTGTTGTAATTATTCTTGATATGTTGGCATTAATACGTGCTGATGCCTCGAAAGGTCTTATCGAGACTGCAGCTGCAATCGAGGCTTATGAGCCGGAAGTTGAAGAAAAAGTTACTACCGTTATGGTAACTGATGACTCTGTTACAGTGAGAAAGGTTACCTCCAGATTCCTTGAGCGTTATGGCCTGAATGTTGTGCTGGCGAAAGACGGTCTGGATGCGATCACTCAGCTTCAGGATATGGAGTCATCAGCACTACCGGATATTATGTTGCTCGATATTGAAATGCCGCGTATGGATGGTTTTGAGGTTTTAAGCCGTGTGCGTCATAACGAAAAATTGCAGCATATCCCTATCTGTATGATCACCTCTCGTACCGGTGAAAAGCATCGTGAAAGAGCAATTTCTCTAGGAGCCAGTCGTTATTTGGGTAAGCCGTTTCAGGAAACAGAGCTTATACAAATAATTGCTGAGCTCACAGGTTCAGAAGTTCAACAGGCTTAATGTGTGCAAGCTTGTGCGGTTACAGCTGATCTTCGGGGTGAAGAATAAGTGAGTCAAACGATTGGTATAGTTGCAGATAATCCCGCGGCAATGGCTCGTTTGAGAATCATGATGACTGATTTGGGACAGACAGTTGCTTATGGGTTGACGGCAGATCAGGTTTGGGAATCTGCGCCGCTAAATCCCTCATTATGGATTGTCATTAGTGAGCAGGCTGCAGATGTTTTCGAAACCTTGAGTGAATGGTCTGATGCTCAGATTCTTCTTGCGGATGATTTTCCTCCCGAAGAAGACCATGTTCATTGCAATCAATGGTGTGCGAGTCTTTGTGAGAAAGTTTTCAGGATTCTGGAAATATCATGCCTTGACGAGGGGGCACCTTTACCACGAAAAAATATTAAAGAGCACCAGTCTTTTAAAGATGTCTGGGTTTTGGCTGCATCGTTAGGTGGTCCTGAGGCGGTCAGGGTGTTTTTGTCCAAGGTTGATCCAGACCTGCCAGTTACTTTTGTTTATGCACAACATATTGAGCCTACGTTTGATCGTATGTTGCCAGGTGTTATTGGTAAAAATAGCCAGTTTGAAGTTAATTTCTGTACTGATGGAGAGATGTTGCGTAAAGGATCTTTAGTGGTGTTTCCATCGCATCACTTTGCCAGTGTTGATGATAGAGGCAGGATGTGGGTTCAGGAAGGCAAGAAGTGGAATGAGCCTTATACACCTAATATTGATCAAGTGATAAGAAATGTGGCTGATTATTATCAGGATAGAATGGGAATTATTATTTTTAGTGGTATGTGTGATGATGGTGCTGCAACCTCAATTAAATTAAGAGAACAAGGTGTTCCGTTATGGGCGCAGAATCCGGAGGATTGTATTTGTTCGGCAATGCCAGAATCTGTTATAAGCAAAAATGCAGTTAATTTTATCGGTACAGCTGAAGAGTTGGCGAAGCATTTGAATAATCGCTACGGTAAGGTAAATCATAAAGGGGATGACAATGTCTGATGATGAAGCAGAGAAAAGAGCAGTAGATATATTGACTGTTCTCTTGTCAAATATAGAAGGTGGAAAAGTTATCATGCCTGATGTAATGATAGCTGAAATTGTTGATTTTCAGGCTACAACTACCGAAACCGACGATGTTCCTACCTGGTATTTAGGTAATATGAAGTGGCGTGATATTGATGTGCCACTGGTTTCACTGGAGGCACTTAATAATGACTCCTTTTTTACCCAAAGTCGGTCTTTGAAGATTATTGTGCTTCATGGTTCTTCATATCGTGACAAGATGCCCTATTGGGCTTTTGTTGCCTTGGAAACACCAAGAATGTTGCGTGTTGGTGCAAAAGAAATAACAAAAATTGATAATGTTGAGATAGGCAATGTTGAGATAATGCATGCAGAATTATTGGGTGATGCTGTTATTGTTCCTGATGTGGAAAAAATTGAAAAAGCCATTGTCGGCCAGTTAGGGTTTTAACAATAAGATAGATGTTGTAAATAGTTTAGTTTTCAGTAGTAAAGTCGCCCCATCTTGCCTGTACAATAGCCAATGCTGAAAGCGGTGCTGTTTCAGCACGTAGAATTCTTGGTCCAAGTCCAATCACCTTAAAGCCAGCAGTTGTTGCTGTTTCAATCTCGTAATCTGTAAATCCGCCTTCTGACCCAAAGCATAACGAATAGTCTGAATTGTCAGACAACGCTGAAATGGAATGGTTTGCTACTGGGTGAAAGATACAACATTCTCCGTAGGCATTATTGACCCAATGGCTGAAAGCTTGAACTTCATTGATTGTTGGAAGCAGATTTCTGCCTGATTGTTCGCAGGCACTAATGCTAACACTGATCCAGTGTTGGTGTTTTTTTTGCCAGCGTTCCTGGTTCAGCTTGACATCGCTACGCTCTGTAATTATTGGTGTTATTGATGATGCGCCTAATTCAGTACACTTCTGAACTATAAAATCCATTTTATCACCTTTGGATACGGCGACAGCAATGTGAGTGTTTATTGGTGATTCGGTATTTTCTGTGGTGTGAGTGTTAACTGCCAAAGCAACAGACTTATTATCAATAGAGTCTATGGTAGCTTGATACTCTCCGCCCAAACCATTAAAAATCTTGATGGGGTGATTCTCTTTTAAGCGCAATACACGAGAAATATGTTTACTGGCTTGAGGTTCAAGAATAGCAGTTTCCCCGCATGTTAACGGTTGAGGTGTATATATACGGGGAATTCGCATAAGTTTTGCTTATTTTACAGTAATGGTAATTTTTGTGGAAACAACAGGCTTTTGGTGAGCGGAATGTGCATGATTGCCAAGTAGAAGCTGTAAGCTGTGTTTACCAGGGGAAAGTTCAAGCTGCGTTTCTGTTTGGCCTCCACCAAAATGTTTATGATGCTCATCACTAGG
>CBDUPD010000363.1:0-3426 GCA_965368985.1 uncultured Spongiibacteraceae bacterium
CTATGTTATGTCAAGCAGCCAGAAAGATGTAGCTGAGGCGAATGTTAAAATGATTGGTCTGGCAGGTGACTGCCTGATTAAAGCACGGGCAACAGCCAGTTTTGGTGAATTTAATACACGTATTAATGTAGGTTCGGATATTACGACTGATATCGGTGCTGCCCAGCTAAATATTATTAGCCCTGAACCAGAACTCTATACGATTGACAGTATTCTTCATGTGGGTGGATTGGTCACTTCTGATAATGGTGTCAATTCGATATCTGTTAACGGTCTGGGTATATATTTTGTTTCAAACAATAACAGTAATGATATGACTGATGTTAGCTTTGAAGGCTCACTGATGTTATCAGAAGGGAAAAATGATATAGCCATATCGGTAACAGATAAGCTCGAAAAAACAATTACAGAAACCCGGCATGTTTATCTTGATGCAATAGATCCGGTACTTCACTGGACTCCAGAAGAGGGCGTTGTTACTGAAAACAGTATTGTACGTGTTGTTGGTACGGCTACTGATGATCTGGGAATCAGCAGTATTATTGTGAATGGTGAGATAGTGCCGTTTGTTTCAACAAATAATCTTATTGACCCAAATGAGGTGGCCTTTGAAACCGATATAACTCTAAACATGGGGCAAAATTTAATGACTGTTGCGGTTGTTGATCTTGCTGATCGTTTGATAAGTGAAACGCGTAATATTACCCTGGTTAAAAGTAATGATGCGCCTGTTGCTAATGCAGGTAATGATAAAACGCTTGAATGTTCCGGTATAAATACACCGGTTACACTTAATGGTTCATCATCTTTTGATGCTGATAACGACCTGCTTGATTATACCTGGAGTGGCAGCTTTGGGAGTGTTACTGGCATTATTCAAACCCTGTCTTTGTCAGTAGGTTCTCATTTAATCAGTTTAAATGTTGATGACGGAGTGGATAGTAATACAGATCAGGTAATGGTCTATATCAAAGACACTGTTGCCCCGTTTATTAATGTGAATAACACTATTAATGTCGAAGCAACATCTGTAAATGGAGCAAACCATACGCTTGCTGTGTCTGCACAGGATCGTTGTGGCTCAGCTAACTATTCATTACTACCTGATATTCAACAATATCCTTTGGGACAGACTGTGGTGATGATAAATGCTGTTGATAGCTATATGAATGGTTCTTTTAAAAATACTACTGTTAATGTTATCGATACCACAAAACCTGTTCTGCAGGTTCCGGGCAGTCTATCATTGAGTGCATCCGGTCATTTAACACCTGTGAACCCCGGTAGTGCTGTAGCGACAGATCTATTTGATGTAGTGGTTAGCAATGATCTGCCAGAAGCGGGCTTACCAGTAGGTACTCATGAGATTACATGGACGGCCACAGATGCAAATGGCAATACTGCGACAGCTAAACAACTGATCAGCATTGTCGATAACAACGCCCCACAAATCACCATACCCGATGACATTACCGTTGTAGCTACTGGTAAATTAACAAAGATTGCTCTGGATAGTTTAACTGTGACAGATGAATCAGATGTAACTCTCTCTAATAACTTGCCTGAATCAGGGCTACCAGTAGGTACCCATGAAATTATCTGGGTAGCTGAAGATGCACAAGGAAACACATCATCAGTTTCACAAACAGTAAATGTGCAATATGATTTTTGTGGCGGAGGCTTTATGCCGCCGTTATATGATGGTGGTAGTTATAATAATCGTGAAGCGCTTCCGGTGAAATTCAAGCTCTGCTATGCAGGTGGAGGCCTGGTGCTTGATGCACATGCCACTTTGAATATTTACCCATTACTTAACGGTGAATTAGCAGGCGATGCCATCGATATAGTTGCGGTAAATAATGAGTATGCTGGCAATAGTATGAGGGTTCTGCAAAACAAATATATGTATAACCTGGATATGTCAGATATTGCATCGGGTGATTATCGTCTTGAAGTTGATTTACATGATGGATCATCGATGAAAACAATAGATATCTCTTTGAATGAAGGCTTGAATAATGAATGGAAAAAAATGCATTTCTCAAGTCGTCAGGTGAATAACTAAAGTCGTTTGGCAGGATGCCAACTTTTAAAGGACTAATTATGAAAAACTCTCTTTCTCTCTATGTTATAACATTACTGTCATTGATAGTTGTTCCTGTAGTTTATGGAGATAACGATTCATCTTTATCTGATGACGGAGTTGGCAATGAGAAGCGTGAGCTGGTTCATCTGTATCAGCCAGATATGGAGGAAGAGGTTGATAAATCGATAGAACAGTTTTCTAAAGCAGCGGAGCTTGGCAGTATTGCGTCGCAACTTATTTTGGCCGGTCGCTATGAATTGGGTGAAGGTGTACCTCAGAGCGATGAGCAGGCTTTTAAATGGTATTTTCAGGCTGCCAGAAATGGTAATTCCAGAGCCCAGAATAATCTTGGCTGGATGTATATGACTGGTATTGGTGTTAAGCAAAACAAATCAGCGGCATATGCCTGGTATAAGATTGCAGCTGGTAATAAAGCGATAAGTAGAAGTGCTCGACTTCTGGTTGCCAACAAGATGACGAACGATCAAATTGAAGAAGGGAAGCAGCTGGCTGAAAAGATACAGACTCAAATATATAGTTATTCAATGAATGACTAAATTAAATGTTATTCAATGAATGAATGAATGACAATAAACCAATGGAATGGAAAATCTTATGAAAACATTAACTAATTTTTATCGTGCAATAGGAATATTTTGTCTGGGTATTGTATTAACTGCCTGTGTCCCTCCACCTTTTTTCTTATCATTAATTAATATCTATGCTATTGATAATGGGAGTGATGTTGATTTCGTTTTGGTCGTACCTAACGAGCCAACATCAATTGCCTGTTTTAATGGTAATGTAATAATGGATAAAACAGATGCTAACACATTTGTCGGTACTGCCAGTTATCTCAATGACCTTGGCGGCAAACCTGGTATAACAACCGTTAATTGTACGGCATCTAATGCTACAGGCTCAATTACAGCTTATGTGGGTACGATTACACTGGTAGAAAATCAAATGCCTGTGTTAGTCACTTTATCGCCTGTTATTGTTTATGACAATGGTGGCGCTATTGCTATAGATCAGCCTTTGGTTGATACAGAAGCCAGTTCATATCTGGCTGGTGCTACCTATACCAAGGCATCAGGTACGTCGCTTCCCAATGGACTCAGTATTAACCCTGCAAATGGTCACCTTGTTGGTACTACAACATTAACCGAAGATTTTCATGCTACAGATATCGTTCTGAATGCTACAACGGTTGTTGGTAGTGATGCCAGTAATGCTATCGATCTGACGGTAGGTGATGATACAGACGCAGACAGTGATGGTGTTCCTGCAGGTGTTGACTGTGATGATGAAGATGCTGATGTTGGTGAATGTTAAGAAAG
>CBDUPD010000364.1:0-3423 GCA_965368985.1 uncultured Spongiibacteraceae bacterium
CAACACCCGCTGGAATATAAGCACCCGCAGAATCATTCAAGCCGACCAATGGAATCTTGCGCTTGGCAGCAAGCTCACACAAGTTGGCTAGCTTCTGGCCATTAGTAGCGTCCATCGAACCTGCACGAACAGTAAAATCATGACCATAAACAGCAACATCACGACCTTTAATTTTGATAATAGCGGTAACCTGGGATGCGCCATCAAGATTAGGCCCCCAGTTCTGATAAAGAACTGTAGGAGCAGTACCTTCGTCAGCCAGCACTCGAATACGTTCCCATATGGTCATACGCTTCTTTAAATGCTGTCTTTGAATGTTTTTTTCACCAGCAGCGTTATATGGACGCTGGGTTAGATCGTAACCCTTTTTAAGCGTCGCTTCATAAAGACCCGGCTCATAAGAGGCCTGACCTGGCACGGAAAATTCAAGTTCTTGTTTCTCTGTGAAAGGGTTTTCAAGAGAAGGGATCACCTTTGCTTTTGTCATTGATCACTATCCGTTGGCTTGGGAATGGCTTAAATAGAGAAATGTGACTGGCACTAAGCCTTGATTAATCTATTTTAAAAAAGGCCGTAAAAATATAGGCAAATGGCCAAAAAGTCAATGGCTATAAGGCTTATCAAAAAATGATAATCACCGTCATTAGCTCCATTTCAGGGTATCTTTTAGTCTAATTCAAGGTAAAATGGCAGATCCTGTTCAAGTCAGACAATCTTTACCTGTGCTAATCAAATCTATTCCCTTTCATAGCGATATTTCCAGCTTGTTTAAACAATTTGCTGAAGCAGAGCATGCTGTTCTGTTCGATTCAGGCAGGCCAGAACAAAAACAGGGACGCTTTGATATTCTCTCTGCCTGGCCTTTGGAACAAATACTTATTGATAACAAAGTTATCACCCATATAACCTGTGACAAAAACGCTCATATTATTGAGAGCTTTGCTGATTTAAAGGCATTCTTATCCAAAAAGTGGGAAACAGCCCACAGTGAGCTCCCCTTTTGCGGTGGGTGGATTGGATTTGCCAGCTATGAATTGGCATACGAGCTTGAACCTGCATCCGGCAAATCCAAACAAGATGCTCTGCTTCCTTCATTTTGGGCGGGCTATTATTCCTGGGCGATTATCCAGGACCACCAAACTCAAGAGGCATTTCTTGTTTATGAAAAGACAATTAACCCTGAGCTATTGGCAAAGATTCATCAACAGTTACAAACAATACCTACTGTTAAACCTTTTGTGCTGACATCCAACTTCAAACAAAACCTTGAGTTCAAACAGTACAGATCAAATTTCGAACAAATTCAAGCCTGGCTGGATGCAGGCGACTGCTACCAGGTGAATTTAGCCATGCAGTATCAGGGGCAATATCAAGGGTCACCCTTTGAGGCTTTTCAATCTCTGCGCAAAGAAGTTCCCTCACCGCATATGGCGTTTATTAATCATAAGCACAATAAGAACATGCTACAGATTTTAAGCATCTCTCCTGAACGTTTTATCTCCGCTCATGGATCACTTATTCAAACAAAGCCCATTAAAGGCACTGCACCCAGATTTGATAACACCCAAGAAGACCAAGCAGCCTCGACCGGGCTGGCGCAGTCCACTAAAAATCGTGCTGAAAACCTGATGATAGTTGACTTGTTGCGGAATGATTTAGGGCATCACTGCGTACCAGGCAGCATCCAGGTAGATGAACTCTTTTCTATAGAAACCTACAGCAATGTGCACCATCTGGTTAGCACGATCTCTGGAGAAATAAAGCCTGAATATAATATCTGGGATGCTTTTTTTTCCTGCTTCCCGGGAGGCTCTATTACAGGAGCACCAAAAATTCGAGCCTGCCAGATTATCTCTGAACTGGAACTACAAAACCGGGAAATCTACTGCGGAACACTCTTCTATGCCAGCAATAACGGTAAGTTTGATTCCAACATCTCCATTCGTACCCTGCTATGCAATAACGGTGATATTTTTGCATGGGCTGGCGGTGGTATTGTTAAAGATTCAACAGCCGAAGGTGAATATCAGGAGTGTCAGAATAAAATCGGAAACTTATTGGCAGCCCTTGAATCAATTTAACTTTTAACACCTTTACTGTGCTGACGACTTCTTTCAGCAGGTACAAATAGCTGCTCAAGCATATAAACCTTAAATTCTTCAGGGTAAGCCTGTTTATCAAGCGCCACTTTCATACAGTGCAACCAGGCATCTCTCTCTTCAACACCTATCGACAAATGCTCATGCGCCCTGGGAATCCGGATTGATCCATATTTTTCACTGAAAAGTTTTGGGCCACCTAACCAGCCACAAAGAAACCGGGCCAGCTTGTCTCTCGACACACTCAGGTCTTCAGGGTGCATTGCCAAAATTGTTTGTGCTACGGGTAAAGCTTGCATGGCATCATAAAAATCATCAACCAGTTGTCGCACACCCTGTTCTCCACCAGCGGTACGAAACGATGTATCATCAACACCATATTGATGCTTACCAGAAGACTCTGTCATATAAAATTTCCTGCCCATTCAAACACAAGTTTAAATCTAACATGATACTATGATAAAAATTAACAACTTCTCACTGTAAATGATTAAAGAATTAACATCACATAACTTCGAATATCAGATCAAACGCAGCCGCCGAAAATCCATCGGCTTATATGTGAAAGAAGGTGTTGTTGAAGTTCGAGCTCCTCATTTTGTCAGCCTTACAGATATTGACACATGGGTAATCGAAAAAGCCGACTGGGTTGTTGATCAACTGAATCAACAAATCATACAGAGTCAGGAAAAACCGGATATCTCACACGGAGGAAATTTCCTGTTTCTGGGAGAGCATCGAGAAATAGAATTCATTCAGGGCAAGCCCGATATTTTTGAAAAAGACGATAAGATTATTATTGCCCGCTACGCCAAAACCAATACCAATAAATTACTGGAGAAATGGCTAAAACAGGAGGCCCAGCTGTACCTGCAAGACAGAGTGCAAGAACTGGCAAACATAATGAATGAAACCCACAATGTTACTGACATTCAATTTCGTAAAACCCGCAGTAAATGGGGCCACTGTACCAGCCAGGGTATACTACAATTTAACTGGCTGATCATCATGGCGCCACCCGATGTCATTGACTACCTGATCATCCATGAACTCGGCCACCTGAAGCACATGAATCACTCAAAGCGCTTCTGGCAACACGTTGAGAATTACTGCCCTGAACATAAAACCCACAAATTATGGTTGAATAATAACGGCCATAAACTCTGGTTATAGCTCCTTCTTTCAACGAATACAGTTATCAACAACTACCGGGGCTGCTATAATCACCATCATTTTTGTACTTTTTAACACCGGATAAGCTATGAGTAATAATAAAGTCACTTTAGATACCAACGAACAGAAAGCCTGTTACGGCTTTGGCCTG
>CBDUPD010000365.1:0-3422 GCA_965368985.1 uncultured Spongiibacteraceae bacterium
GTCTATTACTGGAAAGCTCGAATTGCCATGGACCAAAGTGATTTTCAGCAAGCCTTTAATATGGCAGAGAAGGGACTGTCATTTGTTGAAGACCCGCATATGGAAAGAGAGCTTGAGCGAGTTAAAGGTCAGGCCCAAATGGGCGCCCAGTAAGGGTAACTAATGAGCGCGGCTTCTTTCGAGGCGATTAAGGATCGAGCCCACGATTTTCGTGCCCAGAAAAAATGGTATAGGGCTTTAAGCCAGCGAGCAGCAGTTTGTATGGTTGTTGCAGAGCGCCCAGGGTTAGGTTGTTGTTTGTTAATGATTCAGCGTGCTGAACATGAATCTGATCCCTGGTCTGGGCAGATGGCTTTTCCCGGTGGTAAGCATGATACCGATGATGCGCATATTACCCAGACTGCCTTGCGTGAAATTCATGAAGAGATCGCTATTCCAGAAGAGTTCCTCAAGCGCTTTGGGCGTCTGTCAGACGTGTTGGCTCGCCCCTATCGTCTAAGCCAGAAACCCATGGTTATATCCCCTATTTTATTTGAGACTTTTGAAGAGCTCAGTTTTCAGCCCAATGAAGAAGTGGCGGATATTGTCTGGGTGCCGATTGAATACTTTAGAAATCCGGCCAATAGAAAGAGTATGGCCTGGAAGAAAAATGGTATTGATATGCAGTTGCCCTGTTATGACTATCAGGACAAGCGTATCTGGGGTTTGTCGTTATTAATGATTGATGAGTTGATGCAAGAGCTTGTTTAATGCTTGTCGACTTTTCGTAAGGTACGAGGCGAGTAATAGTTTTCTTCCATAAACTCACCCATAAGATCGGGTTGGCCCATAATATTCACAAGACGTGCCGCCAGATAGGCATTGGATTTAAGGTCGTGAAATATCTGTGCCCGGGCAATATACCCTTGCACGGCAAAGTCGTATACCGTATTAAGAATGCCAACCTTCCATAGTTCTCCCTCAGTGTCATAACTTTCAAGCAACACAATTTGCCAGCTGTCTTCATCGATATAAAAACGGCGTTTACTGTAGCTGTGGTTGTATTGTTTTTTGAGGTTGGCTTCTACTACCCACACTCTGTGTTTTTCATAACGCATATATTCAGGGTTGGTGTGGTGTTCCATTAATATCGGGAAGTAATTTTCTTGTGGTTCATCAAAGCGGTAGTTGTGGTATGGGATGAGCATCTCCTTTTTGCCCAATAACGCCCAGTTGTAACGTAAAACCTCGCCGTTAAATCCAAGAATGTCATCAGCGGTTATCAGTCCTCCTGGTCCATAAGGCAGGTCGTAGCCGACACTGGGTGCCCGTTTTACTTGTCCACGTTCTGAAGTATAAACCCAGGTCTTGCGATCGCTTTTTCTTGGGCTTACTGTTTCATGAATGACGGTAACCTGGCCTTTATCTTCCTCAGGTTCCATTACGGTAACTTGTAATAGTCCGGCATTACTGCCAATTTGCTCTTCGGTTTCACCAATAACATTTGTTAGATTGGCATAGGGGAATTCTGCAATAAATTTCTGGCGGCTTAAATGTCGTTTGCCGTTGGGGTATACCGCAACATCATCAAAAATACCCATAATGGTAGGGTTGGGGTGACTGATTCGAGCATTCCATATCACCTCTGTGCCATTGTTGGGTATAGGAAAAGGAACCCCGCCCGTATAATGAAGTATGTTATTGCCATCTTGTGCGAGTAAGGTATGTTCTGCATTCCAGGCTGTGCGTTTTTCCATTATTGAAGAGAAGCGCCCATCTCGATGGCTGGGATAAACGGACATAAAAAAAGTTTCAGGATATTTTGCAAACAGGGATTTTAATCCTTCACTGATTAGTGACTCATGCTTTTTCAGGTTTTGCGCAGTTACGGTGTACAGGTTTTTTTCGTGACGATAAATGTTGGGGTATTGATCGCCACTTTTTATAGCGGGCAGGCCTTCAGGTAAGCCTTTCATCTTTCCACTCCAGGCCGGAATAGAGCCATCATTGTTACCTGTTTTTTCTGCTCCCATCGGTGTTAAGGCTACTCCCAACTTCATAGCCTCTACATGGCTTACTGCGGCGATGGAAACCGAGGGTAAGTAGGTAGTTATCAAAAGGGCAAGAGTGAGAATGCCTGATATTGTCGAGCGGGTATTATGAAAATTTACTCGCATTGAGAATCCTTGATATGGAGTTGTTCGACAACTATTTATTTTCAGAAATAATCAGTGAAACATCTTCAACCTTGGCTTCGCGGGATTGATCAGAGATTTTCGCCAATGTATCAGTATTTGCTTTTGGGTGTGACTGAATAATAAGTGTAGCTTTTGGGTTTTCAGAGTGTAAGCGTTCAATGTTTGCTCTTACAGATCGTATGTCAATTCTTCTCTCGTTGAGCCAGATTTCATTGGTGGCGGTGACTTGCAGAATGATATTTTTCTGGTCTGATTCGGTTTCAGCATTTGAGTCATCCGGGCGAGTGATTTCAAAGCCGGATTCTTTGACAAAAGAGGCGGTGACAATAAAGAAGATGAGCATGATAAATACCACGTCGAGCATGGGTGTTAAATCGATGCTTGATTCATCTTCATCGCTGCTGTGTCGAACAAGGCGTGACATTTATTGATTCCATAGTTTGTAGGGCAACTATAGCGGTATTTTATCTAATGAAAAAGTAGTTTGATACCAACCGCGATAGTGGTTATTTCAAAAATTCGTTTAATAAAGCTGTTGCCTTTAACTATAGAGAGGTGGGCGCCGATAAAACCGCCAACCAGAGATCCGGCAATGAGTGCTGGTAGCCAGCTCCATTGAATGCTTTGGTGAAGCCCTAAAGTTATGGCGCCTGTGCTATTCCAGAACAGGCCAACAAGAATGAGTGTATGGGCAATGGCCAATTTATAGTCAAAGCCAAACCAGCGAATAAGCCACAGGGTAACAAATAGTCCGGTACCGGATGTCAGTGAGCCATTAAGGAATCCGAAAAAGAAGATACCCAATGAGCCGATGGCCAGGCCTTTGGTGTCTGCATTTCTAATTGTCTGTATTTGTCCAAGTTCGGGTTTTATAAATGAATAGATTCCCAGGCCGACAGTTAAAATTCCCAGGCTGATTTTTGCAATAGCTTCTGGAATTAAAAGAATAGTATTAGCGCCAAGTATTACTCCTGGTATGCCTGCGAGTAATACAACCAGTGAAATATTGCGGCTTAGTTTGCTGGTTTTGAAATGACGAATACTTGCGCCAACTCCCAGGGCGACACTGGCGACTTTATGGGTTGCGAGAGCAACGGTAAATGGCAGACCAAGAAAAATGATAACCGGCAGTTGAATCAGTCCGGCACCACCGCCTGCAATAGCGGAAAGCCCGTTTGAAATAACAGCGATAACAAATAAGATGAGTTGAAATAACCAGCCTTCCATGGCGAGCGATTGTATCAT
>CBDUPD010000366.1:0-3416 GCA_965368985.1 uncultured Spongiibacteraceae bacterium
GAAGTATTTTTTATTCATAGGTAAGCTTGATAAAAACCTCTCGTGATGGACCTGGAAGGGCGGCATGGTAACCATCATAATAGGGTTGCACAAAATCTACATCTTCATTCAATGCATTGTACACACCAAAAGCAATTCTGAAGTTGGAGCCAAACAAATTGCTCATCGCGATATTGGCGTTGACTAAAAGTACATCATCAAATTCATCTGCGATCAGGTTGTCTTCGTCATCAACAGCAACGTAGCCCCATTTTTTGCTGGAATAAACTAACGATGGATTCAATGTGATTTTTTCATAGACTTCAAATGAACTGTTAATAGTAAACTTCATTGGACTAAAGCCGAGTAACTGGTCGTCTTCTATCTCCTCGTAGTTCGTGTCGACGATGCTATATTGAAAGACCTTATTATCCGAAACTGTGTAGTATGAGAAATTGGTATTAATATAACCCCAACCGTACTTGAATTTAGCTTCTAGTTCCAAACCGCGGGTGCCTACCTCATCAAAATTTTTGTAGGAATCTCCATGGCCATAGTTGATATCGAAGAAATAGACAATGGGGTCTTCAATAACAATGTCATAAAAATTGGCGGTTAGAAAAATGTTTTCTGTGAATCGATAACCGGTCTCTATCTCATAGACTGTCGTAGTCTCGGCTTCGATATTCGAGCTATCTTGTGCTGCTTCATATTCTTCATCGGTAACGTTGTCAGGATCAGGGTCCAGACCACTTGGGTCAAAGGCGCCACCAATATTTCTGGAAACGGGTGTTCTGAAGGCTTTGCTATATAAAAACTTGCTGTGAAAGCGATCCCAGACCTTGGTTAAACCGAAACGGGGAACCAGCGCGTCACCTGCATGACTGTGATCTTCCCAACGAGCACCGAGGGTGATATTGGCGATGTCAGTTTGGAACATGCCCTGTACAAAAAAGGCTTTATTATAGGCAGAATAAGGTGGTGTTTTTCCAATGAGTGTATTTCCTTTCAGGTCATCATTATAATATTCCAAACCTGCGAGAATATTGTGTTTTTCGGAAAAATCATAGGCAAACCAAAGGCTGCCCAAATCTCGCTTAACTTCAATTTCCCAGTATTGTCCTGCGACATCTTCAAAATCTGCCAGGTCAGCAGCCTCTTTATTATCTGATTGCCAGGGGTTTTGGGTTTTGGTGACAAATTTGGGCGTAATAACAAAATTGTCTGTGACTTGCCAATCGTATTTTAACTCAAAGGAATAGGTAGTAAATTCCATTTCCACATCATGGGGGGCATTAATGTAAAAGATATCCCGGGTATGTATTGAGTATTGATCAATGATTGCACGTGCTAATAGTCCTTTATATCTGAGGCCTACGTTAAAAAACTGTGCGGTGAGGTCGGAGTTATCTTTCATGTTATAACTATCTCCGTAAAAATCAGAAAATTCCCGGTCGCTACGGGCACCTTCGCCAACCAGAAAATTGCCGTAGATTTCCACTTCGTCCCACTTATTGCCATAGGCCATGGATAAGTTAGCCCGACCGAAGGCATCAACAGTCTGACTCGCTAACAGGTTTATTTCTCCGCCCTGTAATTCAGCGCCTTTGGTGATGATATTAATAACTCCTAATTCTGCGAAACCACCATAAATGGCAGAACCTGGTCCGCGAATCATCTCGATACGACTGATATTATCTACCGGATAGTGATTACCAAATTGGGTAGTTGCGTACGCGAGCTCATTCATCTCCTGTCCATCGATTAGTAACAATATTTTTCCTTCATGGGCCCAGTTGCCACGCATGGAAAGGCCGACCACGCCCTGTACATCAACACCAAAATCAACGCCGGGTATTAACCGTAGAATATCGATAAGGTCTCTGGCTCCCATATTACGAATTTCTTCGGCGGTTACCAGTGTGATAATTCCTGGTGATTCTCTAAGTGTCAGACCTTTATTTGCTGAGGCGACAGTAACTTCAAGATTCAGGAGATCTTCCAGCGTAACCGAGCTGAAAAAGTCGTCTTTTTGTGCATAGACAGGTTGAGTAATTATAATGAGTGAAGTTAGGCCAGCGATTATATGTTTTTTTAGCATAATAACGACCCTCTACATAAAAAGTAGATTTACCTGCAAAAATTTACAGGCAGGTTTATGTTTTAGGTATAGGTAATAAGAATACAAAAGTAAAGAAATTGTAATGTCATTGAGTTTGGCTGAGATTAGCCAGAGTTCTAACAGGAAAATCTGATGAGTTAGCAAATTTGATTTTTCAATATATGACACTAAACTCCAATTAGAGAGTAAGGTATTTTAAGCCTTAATATCAATTACTACTGCGTGGACAACTATGTTTCTTCGCATCTTGTTAATCATTTTTATATTTGCATCTGAATATACCATGAGTTCAGAGGTATTTGTTTATATGCCTACAAGTGTTAAAGCAGATACATTGGAGCTGGCCTTTAAAAACAACTGTCCTAATCTGAATGTCACAGTATTTGACCATGTAAAAAAATTTGAAGAAAACATCGCAAAAGAGAAGCCTGCCGGAATTGTTACTTTCAGTACTAATATTTTCAGACAAGAAAATTATGAATTCGTTAGAAGAGGTGAAAGAGAAGGTAAATTAGATGAGCCTTATGTATTTGCTTCACTTAATAATGCAGTAGATATTGAACAGGTTGATAGTTTATCTATCGGTGTTGTAAGTTTTCTGAATCGAAAAGATATGAAGAGCTATCTTGCAGAGTTGTTTGGTGTAAATATCAGATTGCGAGGCGTTCAAAAAAGGGAAGATCTTTTGCTGCTGTTATTATATGGATCGGTTGATGTAATTTTTGTGCCTGAATATGTATTCAGGGAAATAAAGAATATATCCAAGGTCAACCTGATCTCTTCTCCTGCTAACGTTAGTATTATGTTGGCTGGTGCGGCTATATTAAAAGATAAAAAAGATCTTAAAATAGAAAAATGTATCGATAGCTTACCAAAACAAACCAATTCTTTGCTTGGTGTAGATAGTTGGAGAAAAGGGTAATGAAATTGATTCTTGCCAAACTTATTATATGCTTGATTTTTTTGGTTGATTCGGGATTTACTATTGCTGATGATGGCTCGGGGATACTTATTGTTCATGGTCAGGATGAGAGCTTTACTGAGGTAGTTAATAGTCTGGTAAGTGAAATAGATTCTGAGATTGTCACTTCAGACTTTGTTGTCATTCCTATGACCAAGGTTGAAAATTTTAATAAAAAATTTGAAGAAATAAAACCAAACCTGATTGTGCTTGTAGGTAATCATGCAATTAATCTCTATTATGAATTTCAACAAAAGTATTTTGATCGTCAATTTCCTCCTGCATTTATGGTTGCTGCGCTAAACATTGATTATCATGCGACAAGAATCAAAAATTCTGTTGGGATAAGGTATG
>CBDUPD010000367.1:0-3413 GCA_965368985.1 uncultured Spongiibacteraceae bacterium
TGTCGTACGCCTGCTGAAACAGGGTTGGACTACTTTCAAGCGCTAACAGAAAAGCAGCTTCAACCGGTACAAAAAGTAATACAAAGTCGAGAGTATTCACTCCTTCCAACGACTCATAATCTTTGATGCTCAAGCCTTTTATATGCTGCTCCAGAGAACGAAGATGAGCCTTTAAATACTGATCTTTAGCGTCACCATTTTCTGATTCACAGTAACGCTGATAATCCACCAAAGAAACTTTGGCATCTATGATTAAATCCTTGTTATCTGGTAAATGTACAATTACATCAGGTAAGCGCATTTTTCCAGATTCATCATAACGCTTGGCCTGAAGCTCATACTCATACCCTTTTCTTAATCCGGAATCTTCCAATACTCTCTCCAGAACAAACTCACCCCAGTTACCCTGAAACTTCTGATTGCCTTTAAGTGCATTAGTAAGATTAATGGTATCTTCACTCATCTGTTGATTAAGTGATTTGAGATGAGAAATCTCACTACGCAAGGCGACCCTGTCTTTGGTTTCACTCTCATGCACCTTATCAATTCGTTGCCTAAATTCTGCTAGCTGTTCCTTCAGAGGCCGCATAGTTTGATCAAAAAAGCTGTCTTGCTGCTCTTTAAGCTTGTCAGTTTTCTTATCCAGAAGTTTATTTGCTAACTGTTCAAACTCATGGGAAAGCTGTTCCTTTGACTCTTTTAGTAATGCCAACTTCTCAAGATGTGCCTTTGCATCATGCTCCTGTTGGGTTTTCAGGCGCGTCAATTCTGCAATAGACCGGCTTTCTTTTTCCAGAAGCTCTGAAATTGCCTGTTCTTTAATAGTAATATTATCCTTAAGCAATTCCAGCTCACTCATTTGCCCATCAAGATAAGCTTTTTCAGACTTGATTTTGCTGCACTCACTTTCTGATTCCTGGAGTAGCTGTTCTTTTTTGCGCAGTGAAAGAAATAGCATAACTAACAGCATAAAGAATATGCCGTTGGCGACAAGACTGGGTAATAGTAAAAAATTGAGCATATCCATTAGCTTAACGAGCCCTTAAACCTATGCAATTATTTGAGTAAAGGCTAAAATAGCGCCTTTATGATAAAGATAACATATCCAGCCTGCACTATTTAGTCCGCTGGATAGCTAATTAAATAGTAAAACACCACTAGCAAAGGCTTTCTACATGTTTTTAGAAATTAAACGAACTCCCATGATGTTCATGCAACACAAAGAAATGGACGGCAATTACATCACGCCTATTACCAGCTCTTTTCGTATCAATATGGGCCTTGTTGCAGAGTTGTCTATTTATTCAATTAAAGAAGAGCTCCAAAGGAAAACACTGGATAATAACTCAATAACCGTACCGGCAGGCACTCATGTTATTCACCTCGAAATGAGCTACACCCACTCCACACATAAACACCATGTTGGTCAATCAACAGAGCATTCAGTCAATGAACGTTATTTTTACAAGCTGATTTTCTTTCCAGGTGCTGATAATGAATTTTTAAGAGTAAAATCAATTATCGACCGAGCCACTGCAGAATAATGTATTGGCTGGCTTAACGCACAACTCTATAGGTTGGCAGACCTGTTCTAACTATAAACTGCCCCGCCCTACGGTCAGCAAAAAATTCTTTAAGTACATCATGTACCACAGGAAATGCTAATTGGTCCCAGGGGATTTCTTCTTCTGCAAACAGTTTTGTTTCAAGACTTTCAATACCAGGAGAGTGTTCACCTGAAACCAGATCAGCTCGGTAAAAAAGGTAAACCTGGTTAATAAATGGCAGATCAAATAAACGATAAAAGTGCGTATTAGTCAGTTTTGCACCCGCTTCTTCATAGGTCTCTCTCTCAGCACCTTCAACAGTTTCTTCTGCGTTCTCCATAAAGCCTGCAGGTAGCGTCCATAAACCATACTGAGGTTCTATAGCACGCTTACATAACAAGATTTTTTCTTCCCATACGGGTACTGCGCCTACAACCAGTTTAGGATTCTGATAGTGTATGGCATCACATTGTGGGCAAACGAAGCGTAACCGATCATCCATATCAGGAATTTTCTCAATTACCTTCTCTCCGCACTCGCTACAAAACTTCACTGAATACCTTTCTATTTCGGCTCGCGATATTTGCCACCAAAAAATAACAGTGGCACACGATCTGCCGGATGATTAGCCATCTCCATTACTCGACCAACAATAATAATATGATCACCACCGTCATGAACAGCATGTTGCTTACACTCAAATGTTGTCATTACGTGGTTAAGCACTACACAGCCTGTTCTTCCTTGTCGATAAGCACTATCTTCAATAATGTGGTTATCTCTTCGGGCATATTTATTTGCCAACTCTTGTTGTTGAGACGCAAGAATATTTACTGAGAATTTTTTCGTATCATTAAATACGGCATAACATTCCGAGTCTTTTTGAAGACTCCAGAGTATTAATGGTGGATCAAGTGATACAGACGCAAAAGAATTTACCGTCATCCCCCAAGGCTTACCATCTTTGGCATGTGCTGCAATAATGCATACACCAGTAGCAAATCGGCCTAATGCGTTACGAAATTCACGTGAATCTAATGTCATTATGTACTCATAAAAAATAGCTTACTAATTTACTTGGGTATTATAAGTGCCCCTTGGCCTTTATTTCCATGTATTTTTTGACTCTACATCACTTGCCTTTTGTTCAACCCAGTGTTCCGAGTCTTCCGTGAGCTCTTTCTTCCAAATAGGCACATCATTTTTAAGGTAATCCATAACAAATTCAATACATGCCAAGGCATCTTTACGGTGTTTTGATGCAGCACCGACATAAACAACATTATCACCGGTATTTAGCTGCCCAACACGATGAATCACCGTTACTGCAATCAGCGACCACCTTTCAGCAGCCTGTTGAATAATTTTTTCTATTGCTCGTTCGGTCATCGGTGAATAATGCTCAAGAAATATCGCCTGAATTTGGCTATTCTCTTGCTCATCAGCCCGAACGCATCCTGTGAATTCAGCAATAGCGCCCACTAACAAAGAGTGCTGTTTTAGCCTTAGCTGTTCCGCAGAACTATTAAAGTCTTCCTCTTGAATAACAACGTTAACTATTGGTTGCTCACTCATCTATATCACTCACTTAGATTTTTCTTTAGCTTTCTGGTTTTTCCAGCATGTTGGTCTTTAACTTGAGAATACCATGCAGAAGGGTTTTCAATCTCACCCTCTTTATCAAGAGCAGGGTATTCAATATTCTTATTTATGCAAAATTCCTTTATTTTGGGATGACCCCACTCAAAGAAAAGTCGTCGATATTCATCGTCAGGGAGTCGCACACTATCATACAGCCCTGCCTGTTGTCGTTGATACAAAGCTTCTGTCAAAATAATACCGGCAGCCACAGAAACATTAAATGAT
>CBDUPD010000368.1:0-3405 GCA_965368985.1 uncultured Spongiibacteraceae bacterium
TATCACGTTGTTCCAGCGCAGATATAATGGAGTCTGCAACTTGTTCAGGCGTGCCTTCGTAGGCTGCTGCGTCAGCTTGTTTCGCCTCGCTACTGTCAATTAAGGCGCTATAGGGGTTGGCGTCATGCAGCGCATCGCTGGCCAGCTCTTCTGCAGTGGCAGAAAAGTTGCTGCGTATCCAGCCCGGTTCAATAAGGTGTACCTGTATGCCCATGGGTTGACACTCCATACGCAGGGCATCAGAAATAGCTTCTACAGCGTATTTTGATGCACAGTAAGCACCGACAAGAGGCATGGTGATGCGGCCAAGTATCGATGAAACATTAATAATTATGCCTCGTTTTTGGGCGCGCATTGACGGTAGAACAGCGCGTGAAGTGCGCACCATGCCAAATACATTAATATCAAACTGTTGATGTAGTTGTTCGTCACTGAGTAATTCAATGGGGCCTGGCTGACAGACACCTGCATTGTTGATGAGCACACTGATGGCCCCAACTTGTTGTTCAGCTGCTGCGATGGCTTGCTCTACGCTGTTGGTATCACATACATCCAGAATCAGCTTAAGTGCAGCACCTTCGGGTACTTTGTTGAGCTCAATTTCATTCAATGCTGTGGCAATGACAGTATGACCATGAAGTATCGCCAGCTCAGCAGTGGCAAAACCAATACCTGAAGAGCAGCCGGTGATGAGTACGGTTTCTTTATGAATATTCATTTTGCGCTTTCCATGTATGGCTCTATGAGTGTCATATACAGTAGACTAAGACTGCCCTAAAAAAATCTTTATGGCAATCTACGCATTAATATCGGTGATAAAAAGCCAGTGGTGATGTAGATCTACCAATATTTCAACTTTACATTGGGTTTGTATCAGATAATTAAAATTACAGGAATGCTATCGTGACCGAAAATACAAATATTAAAAAGTGGTATAGCCATCACGAAGGCGGAGTAGATACCGATCAGGTATGTAAAAAACTAAGTGACATTCTTTATCGTATTGATGGTCAGGAGGTCGAGCTACCAGTGATGGTACGCAAAGCAAGAAATGCCTTTGCAACTTTTTTGGTTGACAGCAAGGCGGCTCAGGCATGGATTGCTGATAGTGGATTTGAGATTGTTGAGTTATGGCCGGGAAAGGCGATAATGCAGGTTATAGGCGTTGAGTATATTGACAATGATTTAGGTGATTATCATGAGGCGGGTTTCAGTTTGTATGTTCGTCAGCCGGGTGCTCGTAAGGGCTTGCCTTTGATTGGGGCTATGATTGATATTGTTCGAGGCAAGGCTGCCAGTTATATCCATTTGTTACCTGTTAATCAGAACTTTACCAAGCATGCAGGTCGTTTTATTTGGGGATACCCAAAGTGGAATACCGATGTTCATATTGAGCAACAGGATAATTTGTTAGTTACCCGGTTTTGTGATCAGGGCCGGCATGTGTTTACTTTACGTTGCAAGTTGGGTGGCAAATCAACAATGAAGAATCAGCAGCAGCCTTCATTAGCTGTTCGCCAGGGGATAGCTTATCGAACTGTTGGAATTGCTAACGGCAGCGGCGTGAATTTTTATTTAGGTGGTGAAGAGATAGAACTGGGAGATCATCCTATTGCTGATGAGTTACGAAAGCTTGGTTTACCCAAGAAGCCGGTTTTCAGCGGCACCATTGAAGACCTGCAGATGACATTCGGGGTTCCTGTGACAAGACCTGTAGGTGTACCAATTCCAGAGTAATGCTTAAGTCTGTTGTTGCCCGGTTTCTGAATGATGCGTAAGCAGGTAAAGAATTCAACTATTCGATACAGCCACAGGCTTATGAGTTATAAGCCTGTGTTAATCGGAATGTTAAAGTAATCACAATACCGTTGCAGGCGAGGGCGGTCTCGTTTTTCATCAAGCCCAAAATCTTCCAGATGATAAGTGTGCTTGCCAAATTGCCCTCTGGGTTTATTCTTGATGTGGTTTTGCATATTGGTTTTGGCTTCATCGCTGAACGGAATGTCAAAATGTTTGTAGATACGCTCAATCAGTGCAATGGGGTCTTCTAACACTTCTTCAAATTGCACATCAAAGAAATGTGGATTATTTTTGCCGAGTTTTTCTCGTACATCAATAGCCCGGTTGAGATAGCTCTCCCACATGTCCAACTGGTCAGGGCCAACTTCTTTCGGGTCAAGTTCGTCCATTCCAATGCCACGTAGCGTATAGTTAAGACTTGAAACAGAGGTTAATACCTTCATGGGGTCGCGATGAGTATGAATAATGCAAGCATCAGGGTAGACCTCAAGAAGCTGGTCCATAACAGGTAGGTGCCCGGGAGTTTTTAATACCCAGCGCTCTTTTTTATGTTCACTTTGCAGATATTGAAGCATACGTTTATGGTATTGATAGCCGGGTAGCCAGGATTGTTTATCTACGAATTTTAAAAACCCGGGTACATAGTAAGTGGAGTGAAACTCAACACCGACAAATTCATATGAAATTAATGGTATACACTCTTGCGGCAACAATGCCCCAAATTCATGAATCGCCATAAGACCAGGTGCCAGCATGGATAGTTGGTCAAACATTTTTTGCATTTCTTGAATGCGTGGGTCGCTGTCATAAGTCGCCGTTTTTGGAGGAGGAAAAGGCAGCGTTGCTTCCCAACTCATAGGTACTCTGTTAGCAGGGTCTTCAGCAAGAAGATTAAAAAGAATGGTTGTGCCGGTACGTGGCAAGCCTGCAATGATTAATGGCTTGCGTATTTCCTGTTGTTCGATTTCAGGATGATTCTTAAGATGATTCTCAATAAGAAGCCGATTGCGTAGATAGCGGCTAATCGTTTCTTTTGCTGATATGCGACCAATTGTTGTCAGGCGGCCTTCGTTGTTGAGCGAGTTAATAAGAACAGCCAATCGCTCCATAAAATCTTCATTACCAAAATCATTAAGGCCGGTAGAACGCTTGGCTGCTTTGATCATTTTATCCAGCTTCAGGCCTGGTATCTTAAAACCCAGCTTGCCGGGAATATTGATTAGTTTAATAGGAAACGGTCGATGGGGTTTTGATACACTCACGTTAGTCTCTCTTCTCTGTATGTGTTTGATAATTGAACAATAACAGATTTGGGGATGAAAAGAAGCTTATGAAAAGTTCATGAATATTGGCGCGAAACAGGCAAATATTATTGATGTTAATTGTTTTTCAGGAGGTAAAACTTATGCGGGAAAGTAACGATAAAAGCTACCAGTTCAATGGGTCGGCGAATAGTTTCCCGGAAATGACAGTTCTCTAATCAATTCATTAAATATTGTTCCATATTTAATCAAGGATAACCGTCAGCGTATAAAGAAAGGTGTAGTCTATTCTATATCTGAATTTATTGTGATTGTAATATATCTCCTTTGGATATTTCATTCT
>CBDUPD010000369.1:0-3404 GCA_965368985.1 uncultured Spongiibacteraceae bacterium
CTTTTACTGGCCTCCATTATGCCTGGTGGCATATTAATCATAATGGCATTCATGCGCTTAGGGCGTTTCATCGAATACATTCCTGAGTCAGTTACCCTCGGATTTACCGGAGGCATAGGCGTTGTCATTGCAACCTTACAAATCAAAGATTTCATGGGTCTTGATATTCATGAGATGCCAGAACACTACATTGCTAAAGTCATGGCATTAACTCAAGCTCTTCCTGATTTTGATTGGCCCAGTTTTGTCGTTGCAACATTTACCTTAGGAATCATGCTGGGATGGCCAAAACTCAAAACAGCAATCCCAGCACACCTGCCTGCCATTATCCTGGGTGGTGTGATGGCATGGTTAATGAACACTAACGGCCTAGCCGTAGAAACAATTGGCTCACGCTTCAGTTATATCTTACCTGATGGTTCTTTAGGCTTTGGCATACCTCCTTATCTACCTCGTTTTGAATGGCCATGGCTGCAAGCTGGCCCCCATGGTACAACCTTAGCCATGGGATGGCAGTTAATGCGCGATTTAATCCCCGCTGCTTTTGCAATTGCCATGTTAGGTGCCATTGAGTCTTTACTCTGTGCAGTCGTTCTTGATGGAATGACAGGTAAGCGTCACAGTGCAAATAGCGAGTTATTAGGGCAAGGCATAGGTAATATCATCGCGCCATTTTTCGGCGGCATAACGGCCACAGCAGCGATTGCCAGATCAGCGGCAAACTTCAAAGCAGGGGCTGAGTCACCCATTTCTTCTATGATTCATTCGTTAGTCGTTTTGTTGGCGCTACTATTATTAGCACCATTACTGGCGTACTTACCGATGCCAGCGATGGCCGCTCTACTCATCATTGTGGCCTGGAATATGAGTGAAGCACCCAAATCTTTCCATCTTATAAAAACAGCACCAAAAAGCGATATCCTGGTATTTATGACGTGTTTTTCACTCACTGTATTCGTTGATATGGTCGTTGCGATTACTACCGGTATTTTATTAGCAGCCGTATTATTTATGAAAGAAATTGCTGATATGACGAAAGTAACGGACATAACAGCAAACAAACAATTTATAGATATCGAGCTTCCGCAAGGCTGGTTTGTATTTAAAATTAATGGTCCACTATTTTTTGCTGCGGCAGATCGAATTTTTGGCGAACTTTCACTTATTTCAGAAAAATCACAAGGGATCATTTTGTATATGGATGGTGTGCCATTACTTGACACTGGCGGTCTATCAGCAATGAACAAGCTTATCGACAGATGTCAGCGTGAAGGCTCACAAATAATTATCACTGACTTGCAGTTTCAACCTTTAAAGACATTGGCTCGTGCAGAAATAAAACCTATTACTGGTATCAGTAGTTTTTATCCGACTTTACACGAGGCCTTAGGTTCAATACAAAACAACACTATAAGAGATAATTAATGGAAGACATCGAATTATTTGACAATGATCTTTGCCACCCTTGCTGGGATGCTTCGTTATTACATCGCCAACACGACGAATGGGGAGAGATCATGGTTATTGATCAGGGTAATCTTAGAATTCTTTCATTCGAAGGAGTTTTTGAGCAGAGTCGGCAAGATAGAGACAAACCAGACATGCTGACTCATGATTACACCAGGGCCATGTTATTAGTATTGGCATTTATTGAACCTGAAAACATAACAATCCTGGGATTGGGAGGGGGTTGCCTGGTTCGTACTCTTCACTTACTGTGTGAAGAGACAACACTGGAAGTTGTCGAACTGCGACAGGCCGTTGTTGATGTAACAAAAGAATATTTTGGCTTACCAAAAACTTCTCTAATTAACATGCACGTTAACGATGCTAAAAACTATCTTGAAATTCAGCCCAATGAAACAACCAATATTATTTTTGCTGACATGTATCATGCTTATGAAATGGACTCACTTCAAAACCAGGAACGTTTTTTAGTTGACTGTCATCGTGCGTTAACTGCCGAGGGTTGGCTGGTCATCAATTATCATAAAATACCAGATCTCGATTCAGCTTTTTTTGAGCGTATAGATAAGTTATTTGACACTGTGTTGATCTGCCCTGTTCCATTTGGGAATCACATTCTCTTTGCGGGCAAGACCGTATTAACTACGAGCCTGGAGTCTCATATTTCAAGAATGGAACCTTTTCAATCAAGGATGCCTATAAGATTCGATTTATTCTTTAATCGTTTAATTGAGCCTCAGAAATTACTACAGCTCAGCATGTAAACTTATGAGCGCTTAGCTTATTTAAAACTGAATGCACTGTTAATGGGAGCAAAATATTATGGCTGAAGCATATATCGTTGATGCAGTACGTTCACCTACAGGGCGTCGTAAAGGTGGATTGGCGCATGTTCATGGTGCCGACCTGGGTGCGCACGTATTAAAAGCAATTGTAGAGCGTAACAAAATTCCGGATAACGAATATGATGATGTAATATTTGGTTGTGTTGATACCATTGGTCCCCTGGCTGGAGATATAGCTCGTACCTGTTGGTTGGCTGCGGGCTTAAGTGATGAAGTGCCTGGTACAACCATTGATCGTCAGTGTGGTTCCTCTCAGCAGGCTGTGCATTTTGCAGCACAAGCTATCATGTCAGGTACTATGGATGTGGTTGTTGCTGGTGGTGTTCAAACAATGACACAAATTCCAATCAGTTCAGCCATGACTGCTGCTGAGCCCATGGGTTTTACTGATCCGTTCTCGGGTTCAAAAGGTTGGGTTGAACGTTATGGGGCAGAGCCTCCTACACAATTTAAATCGGCTCAGATGATTGCTGATAAATGGGGTCTTTCTCGTAAAGATCTTGAAGAGTTTTCTTTTGAGTCTCACCAGCGAGCATTAAAAGCTATCGAAGAAGGGCGTTTCAAGAAAGAGATTGTTCCTCTGGAAGGTGTTGAAAATGATGAGACGCCACGTAATTCGTCATTGGAAAAAATGGCTGAGCTTGATTTTCTGTTTGGCTGTGACAAAGTGACTGCAGCGGTTTCGTCCCAAACTTGTGACGCATCGTCTGCCATGTTGATTGTTTCTAAAGATGCATTAAGACGTTATAACCTAAAACCTCGTGCTCGTATTCATCATATGAGTGTGCGTGGTGATGATCCGATCTGGATGTTGACTGCTCCGATTCGTGCAACGCAATATGCATTGGATAAGTCGGGTCTTACTCTTGATGATATCGATCTTGTTGAAATTAATGAAGCTTTTGCTTCAGTGGCCATGGCATGGTTAAAAGAAACAGGCTATCCCCATGAAAAGACCAATGTAAATGGTGGTGCGATTGCCTTGGGTCACCCATTAGGTGCAACCGGTACCAGGCTGATGACAACTTTGTTGCATGAGTTAGAACGTACAGGTGGACGTTTTGGGCTCCAAACTATGTGTGAAGGTGGTGG
>CBDUPD010000370.1:0-3403 GCA_965368985.1 uncultured Spongiibacteraceae bacterium
ATTCTCCACCGTGTTTTCCCGTGCGGTCCTGCGGTAACGGGATTTAGGTTTTTTTAGGAAGGGTGCGGCGTGGAAAGCGAGACACGCGCTTCAAGGCCATAACGGAAGCAAGTGCTACGGTATTGGCCCTACCGATAGCGAATCGCCGGAGATCAGCGACCGGCCACCCTTCACTAAAGAGACTTATACAGGGCGTGAGAGCGCCGTGAGGGACGCTAGAATGGACGATCTCAGAAAAGGAAGGGTAGGGGGCAATAACTAATGGCACATCCAACTGGCGGCTATAAAAACGCAGAAGGTAAAAATGTTTTAGGGGTAACCACTGTTATCGGTCGCTTCAAAGATTCTGGTGGCCTTTTGTATTGGGCCTTTGAACAAGGCAAGGCCGCAGAACGTGGCGAAATAGACAAACTCTATGATCGTCGAGACGCAGCAGCAGAATCAGGCACCATAGCGCATTCAATGGTAGAAGCGCACATTAATAAAGAGCCTATACCGGATGGACCACAAGACTCTAAAAACGCATTTCAAGCCTACTTGTCGTGGGAATCCATGACGAAGCTAAAAATAATAGAACAGGAAATGCCACTTGTTTCTGAACAATATCAGTTTGGTGGCTGTCCTGATGCCATTGGAGAAATTAACGGCGAGCTTTGTTTGGTGGACTGGAAAACATCAAACGGCGTCTACCAAGATTATCTGATTCAATTAGCGGCCTATAAACAATTATGGGAAGAAAACAATCCAGATCGTTTATTAACTGGTGGGTTTCACTTGTGTCGATTTGCAAAAAGTCATGGTGATTTTGCTCATCATTATTACCCAGAATTAAATGATGCCTGGGAACAGTTCAAACTATTTTTACAAGCCTATCAAATAGATAAACGGTTAAAGGAACGAACAAAATGACAGCTAAATTAATGGCAGATGGCACCCTTGTAAATATTGGCCCGACAACAACAGGCAACTCAATGGGGGAAATTATGCGTTTGCTATCAAGCAAAGATAGTCATGGTCGCATTACAGAAATAACAGAGGAATTAATTAGTTTATTATCTGATTTTGAAGTTGACGAAAAGGTAATTGTTCTAAATGAAATACGCGGCAAACTGCATGAAGTTAGTCCATTTAAAACCGAACCAGTTGACTTTGTTCAATGGGTGCCAGCAGAAACCGTAGAAGCCAACGACTATAACCCAAATGCAGTAGCACCTCCTGAGATGGAATTATTGCGTCATTCTGTTATGGAAGATGGTTTTACTCAACCTATTGTTGCTTGGCAACATGATGAAATAACAGAGGTTGTAGATGGCTTTCATCGCAATCGTGTTGGTAAAGAGTGTGAAGATGTTAATACCAGGATTCATAATTATTTGCCCGTCGCAATAATCAATAACGAACGCGAGGAAAGGGGAGATAGGATCGCGTCAACTATCCGACATAACAGGGCAAGGGGTAAGCACAAGATCGATGCCATGTCAGAAATTGTGGTTGAGTTAAAACGCCGCAACTGGTCACCCAAAAAGATAGGCAAAGAACTTGGTATGGACCCAGACGAAGTTTTACGCTTATGTCAGCTTAGTGGGCTAACTGAAATGTTTGCAGATGGTGAATTTAGTGAGGCCTGGGAAGCAGAAATATTAGAGGAATCCATTGAACAACTCGAATAAAATCTGGCACCCCTATTGGAAATGGGAAGAAATAAATTTCAATATGTGGGGAAAAGTTTCTGATAGATCAGAATACCTTGAAAAAGCTATACAGTTTACTGGCAATGCAAAACTCTATGGTTCGTATATGTATCGGGTAATAAACGAGTGGACTTATTCATGCGAACATAACTTAACGGATCGAAGTCAAAACCGTAAAGCATGGTTAGGTCATGCGGCCTGCGCCTTAGCGATGCAATGCCCAGAAGATATTGTTAGACAAGCCTGGTCGCATTTATCTGAAAGTCAACAAATAGCCGCCAATGCTCAAGCAGAAGCCGCAATAAAGGAATGGGAATGCCAAAGAGGAATCTCGGTAAGAACGTCTATGAAGCTGCTGTAGAGCGAACTGAGTATACGTTCAAGCATTTTGATAAGGTTTACCTGTCTTATTCGGCTGGTAAAGATTCAACAGTAATGCTTGATATTGCTGTCAACGAAGCCAGAAAAATTGGTAAGCGATTTGGTGTTTTGTTGGTTGATCTTGAAGGCCAATACAAAATGACCATTAAACACGCTCAAAGACAACTGGCAGAAATATCAGACGTTGCAGATGTATATTGGGTTTGCTTGCCAATCGCATTGCGTAATGCAGTAAGTGTTTATGAACCTAAATGGTGTTGCTGGGAAGAAAGTAGAGAGAATGACTGGATTAGAAAAAAACCAGAGGGTGCTATTTCAGATAATGATTATTTTGACTTTTTTCATCCGGGTATGGAGTTTGAAGAATTTGTACCGCTATTTGGAGAGTGGTATTCAAAAGGTGAAAGCTGTGCCTGCATGGTAGGCATTAGAGCCGATGAAAGCCTTAACAGATACAGAACTATTGCAAGCACAACCAAGACCCGTTTTGATGACAAGCAATGGACCACTAAAGTTACTGACAATGTTTATAATGTTTATCCAGTATATGACTGGAAGCAAACGGACATATGGACCTACCATGCTAAGACCGGGCGGCCGTTTAATGAGCTTTATGAATATATGTATAAAGCGGGCGTAGCACTTGGAAATATGCGAATATGCCAGCCCTACGGAGACGATCAAAGGCGCGGTCTTTGGTTATTTCATTTGATTGAACCAGAAACATGGGCGCGGGTTGTTGCAAGAGTAAACGGTGCTAATTCGGGTGCATTGTATGTTAATGAAAGCGGTAATATTAACGGCTATAACAAAGTTAATAAACCAGACGGACATACCTGGCGCAGTTTTGCTCAAATGCTTTTAGGTTCCATGCCGCCAAAAACCCAAGAGCATTACGAAAACAAAATTCTATTGTTTTGTCGATGGTGGGAAGAGCGCGGATACAGCGATGGTATTCCCGATGAAGCTGACTATGAACTAGAAGTTAAACGTGATGTTCCTAGCTGGCGCAGAGTTGTTAAATCACTTTTGCGAAACGACTATTGGTGTAAAGGACTTGGTTTTACGCAACACAAAAGCGAAGCATATAAAAAATATCTTGATTTAATGCGTCGAAGAAAAGAGCAATGGGGAATACAAGGCGGTTTGTTTGATGCCTAACTATGACCGTGAGGCCACTGACGCGGTGTTCTGGTTCGGGTATCTGATCGGGTTATTGGTAGGTCTGAGCGTGTCTTTCTTCTTTTTTCTTTACCATGCGCTCAAATTAGGAGGGTAACTAACGCTTATCCAGCCTGTCCAGGATGCGCTGTTGGTTGGCAAGGATAATG
>CBDUPD010000371.1:0-3402 GCA_965368985.1 uncultured Spongiibacteraceae bacterium
ATTCTTGCCGAGCAGGGTAAGACGCCTGAAACTGCCACATTACAAGAGATGGATGACTTGTGGGAGCAGGTGAAATCTCAAGCCTGATCAAAAACTAACCAGATTGGTGCTATTTCTGACCTTTTCCGCTTGTTTCGAAGCGCTCAAACTTGTAAGGTTGCCAATCAAAAATTTTCAGTAGTTAAACGCTCATCGTAACGTGCCAAGAAGTAATACACTTATAAACGTTACATTTGAAGGAGATATATAATATGCGTCTGATTTTGTTAGGTGCACCTGGTGCAGGTAAAGGTACGCAGGCTCAGTTTATTTGTGAAAAATACAATATTCCCCAAATTTCTACCGGTGACATGCTTCGTGCTGCTATCAAGGCTGAAACAGCTCTGGGTTTGCAGGTAAAAGATGTTATGGCATCAGGTGGTCTGGTATCAGATGATATTATTATCGCCATTGTTAAAGAGCGTATTGCAGAAGATGATTGCAAAAACGGCTTCTTGTTTGACGGTTTTCCTCGCACAATTCCACAAGCTGAGGCAATGATCGAAGCCGGTGTAGCGCTTGATAGTGTTCTTGAAATTGAAGTAAAAGATGAAGAGATTATTCAGCGCCTTTCTGGTCGCAGGGTACATGAAGCTTCAGGTCGTGTTTATCATATTGAATACAACCCGCCGAAGAATGAAGGTGTTGACGATGAAACCGGTGAAGCCCTGATTCAACGTGCAGATGATCAGGAAGATACGGTTCGTAAACGTCTTGATGTGTACCATGAGCAAACCGAGCCATTGGTTGGTTTTTACCAGAAGCTTGAAGGTGCAGATGCACCAAAATACATTAACGTGCCAGGTGTTGGTACTGTTGATGATATTCGTGAAGCGGTATTCAAGGCTCTTGCCTGATAGTGATATTTAAAAAGGCTCATTATCGATGAGCCTTTTTCTCATATTCTCTATATCTTTCAACCGCTTAAATTAGCAATTTTTTCTATTTCATATTGCATTACACGGGTGCAGTATGTAGTTTAGTATCATGAAAAAGTCACCATTAGCTGTTATTTTATGTAATCTGGGTACGCCAGAGGCGCCTACCCCTGCGGCAGTAAGGGCTTTTCTTAAACCGTTTTTGAGTGACCCCCGGGTTGTTGAAGTTCCTCGCCCTATCTGGTGGTTAATTCTTAACCTGTTTATTCTCCCCTTAAGACCCAGGCCGGTAGCTGCAGCTTACCAGGCATTATGGGATGAGTATGGTGATTCCCCTTTACGAATTATTTCCAAAAGACAGGTAGCACACCTGCAAGATATGCTGGATGAAAGTTTAGGTGAAGGTGAGGTGTTAGTTGATTACGCTTTTACCTATGGGCATCCTGGCATTGATCGTCAGCTTGATACTTATCGAAACAAGGCCGACAAGATTCTACTGTTGCCCTTGTATCCACAATATTCATGTTCTACCACGGCGGCGATTTATGATCAGGTTGCTGGCTATAATCTCAAACAAAGAGATGTGGTCGATGTAAGCATAGTGAAAGACTATTACTCTCTACCGTCTTACCGTGAGGCGCTGGCTCAAACGGTAACAGATTATTGGCAAGAGCATGGTAAAAGTGAGCATCTGTTGATTTCAAATCATGGGGTGCCAAAGAGCTATGCTGATAATGGCGATCCTTATTATCAGCAGTGTTTGACCACCGCAGAAAATCTTATTGCAGATCTTGAGCTGGATAAAAGTAATACCAGCTGTAGCTTTCAATCAAGGGTGGGCAAGGCTGAATGGTTGCAGCCTTATACTGATACTACAGTAAGAGAGTTAGCTGAAAAAGGTGTTAAAACAGTCGATGTTGTCTGTCCTTCATTCTCTGTTGATTGTCTTGAAACACTGGAAGAGATCACCGTAGAAAATGGTGGTTATTTTACTGAGGCCGGGGGTGAAAAATTACGTCTTATTCCCTGTTTGAATGACCGGAAACAACATATCGAAATGATGGCAGAGATTATTTTGCCTTATTACCAGCAAATAAAGAAAACACATGAGTAATCTGTTAGCTATCGAATCCAGTTCATCTCTATGCTCTGTGGCTTTGGCTGTAGGTGACAATATCGTTGATGTGAAGGTAGAAGACGGAAAGCGAACCCATACGCAATTTATGTTGCCTTTTGTTGATGAGTTGTTGCAATCAAACAACGTCACTGTTTCTGATTTGTCAGCGATAGCCTTTTCAGCAGGGCCGGGATCATTTACCGGCATTCGTCTGGCAACATCGGTCGCAAAATCTTTAGCGTATGCAGCCAATATACCGGTGGTATCAGTAAGCAGTCTGGCAGCTATTGCACAGGCTTTTTATCGTACAACACAACAGGCTGAACAATGTCTTGTTATTACTGATGCGCGTATGGGAGAAGTCTATTGTGCAGAATATGGTTGCGATGAGAACGGCATGGCCACAGTGGTAAAACCTGATACACTGATGAAGATAGAAGAGTTAAACAATCTGCAGCATAGCTCAAGGTTTGCAGTAGGCGATGCATGGCAGTTGCTTGGCGATATTGAGTGGTTGCAAACTATTCAGCAAATAAGTTTACAGGCTGATGCCAGTGACGTGTTGATGCTTGCCAGGCAGAAGTTTCAGGCAGGTGAAAGTGAAACTGCCTTGCAGGCACAGGCTATATATTTGAGAGACAAAACCAGCTGGAAAACAACAGCTCAGCAAAAAAGTAAAACCTAATAAAAGAATAATAAGATGGAAATATTTCAGGTAGTACTGCTCGCGCTAATACAAGGTATTACCGAGTTTCTACCCATATCAAGTTCGGCACACCTGATTTTGCCGGCACAGCTTCTGGGTTGGCAAGACCAGGGTCTGGCATTTGATGTGGCGGTACATGTTGGTTCGCTTATAGCAGTCATCAGCTATTTTCGTAAAGACCTGACAAACCTGACATTGGCCTGGTTTTCCAGTTTTGGTAACCAGACAAAAACAAATGATACAACACTGGCATGGGGAATCTGTTATGCAACTATTCCTGCTGTAATTATAGGTTGGTGGATTAATGGTTATGCGAATGAGTTGCGATCTATAGAGATAATTGCATCTACAACAATTGTATTTGGTTTGTTGCTGGCCTATGCCGATCGTAAGAGCCATGAGCAGGGATTGTCGCATATCAGCCTGAATCAGGCTGTTATTATTGGTCTGATGCAGTGTCTGGCTCTTATTCCAGGTACGTCACGTTCAGGTATCACCATGACGGCAGGCCTGCTTCTGGGTCTAAACCGTGAGGCAGCGGCAAGGTTCTCATTTTTGTTGTCGGTGCCTCTGATAGTAGCGGCCGGTATATTAAAAACGGTAGAGCTTGTTCAGGTCTCGCAGCCGGTTGACTGGTTCTCTATGCTATTGGGTGTGGCGTT
>CBDUPD010000372.1:0-3401 GCA_965368985.1 uncultured Spongiibacteraceae bacterium
TTATAAGGTCTGACTTCTATCATTAAGCCAAATAGTGGGTGATCAATATAGTGTATCTCACGGCTACGCATCTTGCGTTTTTGTTGCATGGTTACGATCCGCTCTATAGGTAGCGGCGGCATATCTTCAGTGTTTTCTTCGGCCATCGTTGCTTCAAGTAGCAGAGGTGTTGTGTTTTCCCCGGGTGTTTTATTCTTGAGTAATTTCCGGGTTTCTGTGTAGTCAAGTATCTCGGTTGCTGGAGGCGAGGGCCAACTCTCTTCAATAGCAATTTTCTCAATTGAAAGTGTATTTTCAATAGTTTCTGTTTCCGTTTGCATTGTTGCAGTCGCAATTAACATATTCTCAGTGGCTTGTTCTGCTTCTTGTTCAGATTTAATGGTGCTGTCATCAGTAAAATGAACTAGCCATAAATTGGTTTTCAGGTGAAGATAGCGTTCTTTAAAGAGATTAATGGTGCCAGCAAGTTGATGGATTTCAGATTTTACTTCTCCTGCCTGAATGACAATATTAGGTGCTGATTCTTCAGCGCCAAGTTTTTGTAGCCATGCCTGATTTAATATGACGTTATATTTTTTTGACCAATTAAGTTTCTGAATAGTTTCTGTATGTTCCAGATATGATTTATCCAGTATAGGTAAAAAAACAGGTGTTTGTTGTTCGTTGCTTTCTTCCTCGGTAACTTGGGCTTCAACAATTGTCGGGGTAGCTGTAACTATCGTTGTTTTATCGTCTGAATTGTTAGTGTTGTCCGCTTCATTGGCAGTAACTTTGGCTTCTTGTGCTAAAGAAACCAGTTCAGGATAAACAGTAAAGATACCTTCTTCGGTAAAGTAGGCGAGGTATTCAGGGTAGTTTAGGGTGATGTCTGTAGGCCATTTTTCTTCCTGGATATTTTCAGGGTTTTCATTGGTAAAAATGGTTAATTCAACCACATAGTAATCATCCAGGCCTTCTGCTTGTGAGAACAATGATAGCAGTAGGGTGAAAGTTGCCAGCAATGGGATAGAAATTAAGCGTGTATTCATCTTGTTCTGTTCTTAAGGTTCATTATTATTTTGTGTCTACGCAGCCAGTTCATTGAGTATATCGTTAATTAGCTGTGAGCGCTGCTCCATTGTTTCACTGCCAAGTTTGAATCTGAGTGTAGATGAGCCTTCCAGTTTAAAGATATTGGGTTGAGATTGTACCAGTTTTACCAGATTCATTGGGTCAACTGATGTCTTGCTGCTAAAAATAAACTTTCCTGACGATGTGCCAACATCAATTTTTTCGATACCGACTTTTTCTGCGCGAAGTTTAATGGTGGTGACTTCAAACAAGTTGTTAATGGGAGGGGGTAGCAGGCCAAACCGGTCAATCATTTCAATTTTGAGGTTGTGAATTTCTTCATCATTCTGACAGTTGGCTATCGATTTATACATGATCAGACGAGTATGTACATCAGGTAGATAGTCATCAGGGATAATGGCTGAAAAATGCAGGTTAACCTCAGTGCCTTTTTGCAGGGGTTCATCAAGGTTCAGCACTTCGCCTTTTTGAATTGATTTTACGGCTTTGTCCAGCATCTCCATATAAAGCGTAAATCCAAGTGTATGTATCTGACCGCTTTGTTCATCTCCCAGCAATTCACCAGCACCTCGAATCTCAAGGTCGTGAGTGGCTAAGGTAAAGCCTGCGCCAAGGTCGGTAGCTTCCTCGATGGCATCCAGTCTTTTTTCAGCATCCTTCGACAGTTTTTTATCAGGTATTAGCAGGTAGGCATAGGCTTGATGGTGAGAACGCCCAACACGGCCACGAAGCTGGTGAAGTTGAGCCAAGCCAAACTTGTCTGCACGATCAATAATGATGGTATTTGCTGAAGGAACATCGATGCCTGTCTCTATAATGGTGGTACATACAAGCACATTAAATCGCTTGTGGTAGAAGTCGCTCATAACACTTTCAAGTTCTCGTTCTCGCATTTGGCCGTGGCCGATGCCGACGCGAGCTTCTGGAATAAGAGTTTCCAGATCACGAGCAGTGTTTTCTATCGTTTTAACTTCATTGTGTAAATAATAAACCTGACCACCGCGCATTAGCTCACGTGTGATGGCTTCTTTTAGCAGGTTATTTTCTCTTGTGCGTACAAAGGTTTTAATCGAGAGTCGCTTGGCTGGTGGCGTGGCAATAATTGACAGGTCGCGCATGCCGGCCATCGACATATTTAATGTTCTCGGGATTGGAGTAGCTGTGAGCGCCAGTACATCAACTTCTGAGCGCAGAGACTTGAGTGTTTCCTTTTGTTTAACACCAAAGCGATGCTCTTCATCAATGATAACCAGGCCAAGTTGGTTAAACTTCACATCAGCTTGCAACAGTTTGTGGGTTCCAATAAGAATATCCACACTACCTTCAATCAGTTTCTTAATAACAGCTTGCTGTTCTTTGGCCGTCTTAAATCGGCTGAGTACTTCGATATTAACCGGTAGCTCGGCGAACCTATCAGTCATGGTTTCATAGTGTTGTTGTGCCAGAAGTGTAGTGGGCACTAATATGCCAACCTGTTTATCATTATGTACTGCAGTAAACGCAGCTCGCATGGCAACCTCTGTTTTACCAAATCCAACATCACCGCAAACCAGTCTGTCCATGGGTTTTGGCGCTGCCATATCTTCCAACACTTTGGCTATAGCCTGTGTTTGATCGACTGTTTCTTCAAAAGGAAAACTTGCTGCAAATTGTGAATAGGCATCTGAATATGCGTCATGTGAGAAGCCTTTACGCGCAGCTCTTCGAGCATAGATATCCAAAAGTTCAGCTGCAACATCATGCACTTTTTCGGCAGCCTTGCGTTTTGCTTTTTGCCACTGGTCATTGCCAAGTTTATGTAAGGGGGCGTTATCTTCATCTGAGCCGGAATAGCGTGAAATTAAGTGTAGTGAAGAGACAGGAACATACAGCATGGCATCATCAGCATATTTAAGAGTAAGAAACTCATTCTTCTGGTCATCAACTTCTATAACACGTAAGCCAAGATAGCGGCCAATACCATGGTCAATATGCACAACAGGTGCGCCAATTTTTTATTCAGTGAGACTTTTAACAATGGTATCACTGCTATCTTTAGAAGCTTTCCGTCGTCTTCTTTGTTGTACGCGATTTCCAAACAGTTGGGTTTCGGCAACAACTTCAATATTTTCCAGCTTCATCCCTCTGCTAATGGGTGAAACAGTTAGGCCGATATCAGTGCCAGAGCTGATAAAATTAGCCCAGGAGCTGACTTCCTTTACGGTTATTCCAGCTTTTTTAAATGTTTCGAGCAGAGACTCTTTTCTGCCTAATGATTCTGCACAGAAAAGTATTGGGTGTTCGGTGTTGTCAATATGTTGAGTGATGCGCTGATAGGGGTTGGGAGAGTG
>CBDUPD010000373.1:0-3398 GCA_965368985.1 uncultured Spongiibacteraceae bacterium
TGGGAACAATTGTCGTGCAACCAACCCAGGACACAGCAGTTGGACTATATGTGGATGGTGTGCCATTGGGTCGAGCGACCGGGCTCAGCGCAGATATTGCAGATGTTGAGCGAATTGAAGTATTGCGGGGGCCTCAAGGAACCCTGTATGGCAAAAACGCCACTGCTGGGGCCATTAATTACATCACCAAAACACCTGCCAGCGAGTTTGCATTCGAACAGTCTCTTAGCCTAGGTAATTACTCACAGATGGTTTCAAAAACCAGTGTTGACCTACCCATTTCTGATCAATTACTCACTAAATTTACTTATTTGTACTCTAACGAAGACGGCTGGGTAGATAATGATGCGGCTCTACCAAATCAAATAGATTATTACGAAGACAAAAATAATGCAGGCAAATTTTCCGTTCGTTTCCTTCCGACAAACGCACTGAGTATCGACTACTCTTATGATATTTCCGATATGGAATACGGTAACTCTTTTTATCAGATTACCCGGCATTTGAATGTTGACAGAGCAGACTCAACCGCTCAGAACTTTGGGCTTAATCCCAGCGAAACAAAAATTGATGGGCATACTCTTACGGTCACCATGGAGGGGGACAAGACAACCTTTAAGTCCATTACTTCCTACAGGGAGCTGGATGCCGAAATTTATCAAAATTATATAGGAGCATTTTTCCAGCATGTATTTATTGATCAAAACCAGATTTCCCAGGAATTTCAGATTACCGGAACATTGGGAGAGCGTTTTGAATATGTAACTGGCCTTTTTTACTATTATGAAGAATCTGACGAATGGGCGTCTTCTGCTTTTGGTTTTACCCCGTTTCAAGATATCTGGCAGGTTGATGGAGAGGCGGAGTCACGAGCGATTTTTGGACAGGGTACCTGGACTCCCGCAATACTCGACGACCGTTTGAGCATTACTTTGGGCTTGCGTTACACAGAGGATGACAGGTCTGCGACCAAGCGATTCCTAAGTAGTCTGTTTACCGGTCCAGATAGTGCACCTTTGGTATTAAAAGGAGACGTCAATAATGATCAGATCAATCCGATGCTGACCTTTGATTTGGCTATTACTGAAAACATTAACTCCTACCTCAAGATTGCCACAGGCTACCGAGCAGGCGGTTTTAATACGAGAAGCACACAGACAGGTTTCGCGGCAGGCTTTGAAGAAGAAAACGTACTATCTTATGAATTAGGTTTAAAAACCCAACTATTTGATAACCGTGTTCGAATTAACGGTGCTATTTACTATAACGAATATGATGATCTTCAGGTGTCGCAAGTGCGCCCCGGAATTGTATTTACCGATATCCTCAATGCTGGCGAAGCTGTAACCAAAGGCGCCGAAATTGAAATCACGGCCTATATTACCGAGAAATTAAGTACGCAAATGTTCTATGCCTATATCGATGCCGAGTTCAAGGAGTACCTGGATAACGGGGTAGACTTTGCTAACACTAATACCGTGCCCTATTCCCCCCGGAATGCCGGTAAACTGAGTCTCAAGTATGATTTCCTCGAGACCGACTATGGTCGCTATAGCGCTCATCTGGATTATCAGCACCAGACCAAAACCTATTCCGGACCGCGACCGACGGATTACAATGAATCTTACAGCCTTTGGAATGCGCGTTTACAGATTGATAATATCTCTTTCGGTGGTCATGATTTACGTGTCGGCATATGGGGTAAGAACATTACTGATGAAGAATATTCAACCCTGGCTACCAACCTTGGCATTGTTTCACATGTGTTTGGCCAGCCCAGAACCTACGGAATTGATGTTGTTTTTGACTTTTAGTTAGGATAGCAAATATCAGGCGTGTTATGGCGGGATTATTTTCGTCATAACACGCCGCAGCTTTGACTAAAAAACGTTACCTGCTGAGAGGTCAAGTGATAATGAATTCTCTGCTAACACTTCATCTGGTTGCTCTCGGGATATGGATTGGTGTAGTAGCTGCAGAAACAGTTATCGAACTTGGTGGTAAAAAAGATCATGTGTCACATATCAACGCCTCAAAACTACATTTCATCACAGACATTTGGATTGAAATCCCATCCTTCACAATTGTTCTAATAACCGGTGTGCTAATGCTGGCAGAAGAGCATTTAAGCGGTTTATTCCTCATCAAAGTAATATGCGGGTTTATTGCCATCATTGCTAATTTAGTGTGTGTTTATGGAGTGTTTATTAGAAATAGGCACGCTATCAATAATGATATAAGCGGTGTCCAGTCAACAGAACCCATACTAATTGTTGGCGGTATAGTTTTTATTCCCTCGTTTATTGCCGCCATAGTTATTGCCGCGTATTTAACCTTACAGTAGACGAAGATATGCGGAAACCGTCATCAGCATTTCTGCCAGAGTCTGAAACTAACTGCTTGTAGTTTTCAAATTATTTAGTCGACACCATCTCGCTTCTATATCTTTACAAGGAAAAATAAAAATGAATGAAAATATTTTACTAAAAGGAGCGTGTTTATGCGGTGATGTCACCTATCAATCTTCACAAAAGCACGACGAGATATGGAATTGCCACTGTCACTCCTGTCGCAAAGCAAACAGCGTTGCCTATGCCACCTGGATAAAAACACGGGTCTCTTCATTCAAATGGCTTACGATTAAAAGCCCCATTACCAAACGCTATTCATCACCAACTATGCAGCGGTCATTCTGTTCAAGATGCGGAAGTATTCTTCCTGCATATAGTAAAAAAGAAGGCTCTATGTTTTTACCGGCAGGCGGAATAACGAATGAACATAGCCTGGTCCCATCGGCTGACCTGCATGCCGATGAAATGCCACTGTGGCATACTATGCCTGATCAAAGGCGGCGTGATACGAAACCTGTTACTGGCAGCTTATGTGATACTCAGAATAGTGTTCTGCATACGGAATGTCCGGACAGAAAAACTACCGGGAGTTGTTTGTGCGGCGCCATAAAGTATTCCGTTTCCGGCGAGGCCGATGCCATCCGAGGGTGTCATTGTTCACGTTGTCGACAACGTTCGGGCAGTGCCTACTTTACCGGTATGCCGGTGTTGTTTACAGATTTTGAAATTGATGGCGATGAAAATAATATCACGTCTTTCTTTTTGGCTGGGAGCCAGTATTACGGTTATCGGTTTTGTCGTACCTGCGGTACGCTTGTTCCAAGTATCTTTCCGGATGGCAAAAGAACGGTTATCGCAGCGGGCTCACTCGACTCTACGCCACCGGTTCGGCTTATGTTTCATATTTATTATGCTTCGAAAGCACCTTGGTTACATCTCAGTGAGAAAGAAACATGTTTTGATGAACATCCTCCAAGCGACTTTGATTGGAGAAAAGTTAAGTTAAATATTCGGTAGCTGTCACGAATAACGCACTATGTCAGGATA
>CBDUPD010000374.1:0-3397 GCA_965368985.1 uncultured Spongiibacteraceae bacterium
ATAATAAATACACCAGTAACATGACCACCCTGTTGTTTATTACTCAGGTTATATAGCGCATTTTGAAATTTACTGGGCAAGGCCAGGTTATATAACCCGAACATAGACAAAGACAAAGCAACAAATACCAAAGAAAAAACAGTAAGAACAACTGGGTTTTGCATATACAGTTGCATATTGCCCTTGGCACCAAAGGTCGCTGCAGCAATACCCGCAAACGCATAAGTCACCGCCATACCTAAAACATAAGATGACGACAACAAAATGCCATGGCGTGTTGTCAGCTTATCACCCTGCCCTACAATAATGCCTGATAAAATCGGGATCATTGGCAATATGCAAGGTGTTAAAGATAACCCCAAACCCAATAAAAAGAATATGCCAATGGTAGTCAGGAAATCGGCCTGAGCCAAAAACTTTGAAATAGAATCTGTACTATCCAGGTCTTTAATATTAACACTGTCCTTTCCCTTCTTTGTTACTGCTGCCGCATTTGTCCCAGTAGCCACTGCTTTTGAAGCAGAAGCAGAAAATGGCGTCAAACTAATCTCTTTTAGCTGCGGCTGATAACATAAACCATTTTTAGAACATCCCTGGTACTCGATAAACAGCGTATTAGCCGATTGCAGACCTTCAACCTCTGCCAATTCAAGCATGATGCTGGCGTTATCAAAAAACACATCAACTTCACCAAAGTTTTTGTCGTTTTTAATAACGCTCTCACTGGTGAAAATAATGGGAATATCAACGCTCTCTTCACCTGTCTCATAAAAGGCTGTTATACGACTTTGATAGAGATAATAGCCATGCTCAATCTGCCATTTGACCTGAACAGCGCTGCCTGTCTGCACGCTTTCAAAACGAAATGCCTGGTCTGGTGGTAAGAACTCCCCTGAAAATGCTGTATTGGCTTGAAATACCAGACTGATGATAAATAAAGCAATCGAAATAAAACGGTTGGTCATGACAATACTCCACTGTTGATGATAGACAGTGTAATGCGCAATTCTTAAGACAAACTTAAACATTCAAAATACTTAAGCTATCTTTGTATAAACGGTTTTGAACCGTGAATATTTAAAGGTGAAATCCTTAAATGAATCCCGAAATGATAATCACTTCACACAAACACATACAATTTATGAATATTGTCTAACTTAAGTTTTCCTTAAGAATCGAAAGCTAGAATAGCTTCATATCTTAAAAGTGGTGAACTCAATGAAAGCAATAAACACAATTCTTTTCAGCCTGATTCTTTTTACCAACACTGTATTCGCTGATACGACCGGTACAGCGCCTGAGTTTGCACTTGCCGGCATCGATAAAGAGGTGAAGCTATCTGATTATAAAGGTCAGGTTGTATACCTCGACTTTTGGGCTTCGTGGTGCAGCCCCTGTAAAGATTCATTCCCATGGATGAACGATATGCAGGCCAAATATAAAGATCAGGGTGTAACATTTATTGCGATTAATGTTGAAAGAAAGAAAAAAAATGCAGATGCATTTCTTACTGAAACACCTGCTAACTTCACTATTGCTTTTGACTCAAAAGGAAAAACCCCAAAACTCTACGACGTAATGGGTATGCCATCAGCTTTTATCATCGGCAAAGACGGTAATATTCTGCATAGCCATATAGGGTTCCATTCTAGTGACCTTGCTGAATATGAAGCACATATACAAGAAGCATTAAACAAATAACAGATAAATTCATCGAAAGAGAGTACTGAAATATGTATAAAAATCTTCTGCTATTAACTCTAATCAGTACCAGCCTCATGGCCTGTTCTGGCTTGGGAGTTGAACCATGGGAACGTGATATTTTAGCCAAACCAGAAATGCAACCGGTAGTATCTGCTGTTGATAGCGCCTTTGATGACCATATTTATTTTAGTAAAGAGGCATCGAGCGGCGGTGCCAGTTTTGGCGGAGGTGGCTGCGGATGCAACTAAAGAAGAAAACTCGTATAAAAGGTGCTTTAGCCAGCGCTACATGCGCGTTGTTAGGGTCACAGATTGCTCATGCAGCTGATACTAACAACGATAAGGATCATGGCTGGAAAATTGATACCGCTTTTTTATCCTATAGTGAGAAAGACCGTGTCGATGCCAATGAGACCAATATCAGGGCACAGAAAACCAATAAGGATGATAGCAAGTTCAGCCTGAATTTTGTGGTTGATACCCTCAGTGGTGCTTCTCCTAATGGAGCTGCTCCCAGTGATCAAACCCAGACATTTACCAAACCCAGCGGCAATGGCAGTTATGATATTGAAGCAGGAGAAACTCCTCTAGATGACACTTTTCATGATACACGCACCCAGATTGGTGTCGCATGGGAAGCCCCGATCAATCGGGTAACTCGTTATAATATTGGTACCAATATTTCCAGCGAGTATGACTATCAATCATTTTCTATTAGTGGTGGCTTAAGTCGTGACTTTAACAAGAAAAATACTACGCTATCACTTGGTGGCTCATTCGCTTCAGACACAATAGACCCTGAAGGAGGTATTCCTGAAGCCAAATCAAGCATGGTCGCTCAAGGAGAAGATGACAGTAAAGATTCCGGTAGCGAATTCAAGGAGGTATTCGATCTGGTTTTTGGTGCAACTCAAGTGATCAATGCACGAACACTGATGCAGTTTAACCTGGCCATTAGCCAGTCTGATGGCTATTTAAATGACCCGTTTAAAATTGTCAGCGTGGTAGATACCAACGGTAGGCCGGTAGACTATATTTATGAAAGTCGCCCGGATTCAAGAACCAAAACCAGCTTATATTGGGATACCAAGCATCACTTTGGCTGGGATGATACGATTGATCTCTCATACCGTTTTATGACAGATGACTGGGGTATCGAGTCACACACGGTTGATCTACACTACCGCTGGAATATCAATGAGCAATGGTATGCGGAACCTCATTTACGGTTTTACCAACAAACCGAGGCCGATTTTTATCGTCACAGTGTTGCCGAGGGAGAAGCTGTTATTAGCAATGATGAAGACCTGAGCTCAGACTATCGCCTGGCCGAGTTTGATGCCACCACTGTAGGGTTCAAGGTAGGTTATATGATGGCTAACGACAGTGAAATTAATCTGAGGCTGGAAAGCTATGAGCAGAAAGGTGATACTCAACCTGATGATGCCATAGGCGTGCAGAAAAACTATGATATGTACCCTGATTTGGAAGCAACAATTCTTCAGATCAGCTATACATTCAAGTTCTAACACACATACTAGAACGGGGATAAAACCTTAGTGCTAACATTTGACGACCCAGTTGATATTCAAAGGCAAGTGTCCGTTGAACTGGCTGATGAAATATCGGTGGGTCGTTTTGATGCCATGGCCAGCCCCTGCGAAATTCTCATTGAAACCCAAGATCCTACCCTT
>CBDUPD010000375.1:0-3397 GCA_965368985.1 uncultured Spongiibacteraceae bacterium
ATTGGGTTAATCGAAGTTGGCTGAGTGAGGTTTCAGCATCCAGTAGAATATTTGCCGCCTCTATGATGAAAGGGTCTTCCAGATCAATTTCATTAACGCCTGATTTTTCATCTTCTTTCTCATCTTTATTTTCTTTATCTTCTTCAGGATCAAGACTCTCAAGAGGTTTTTCACCTTTGGCAACTCTTTTTTCGTTAATAATCGCCAGGCGTTGCTCGCGAATTTTTTTACGCTCAGCAATTCTTTTTTCCTCGTTAAGTGATAGCTCATTAACGGTAATTTCCTTTTCAAGGTCTATTTTTTTATTCAAATAAATGAAATCAGGGTCATTGGCAGCTCTTTGTTGTGAGAGCTTTCTTAAATTAGAAATGATCGGTGTATAGTTATTGTATGTCTTATGTGGAACAGCCGCGATTGAATCCCATTTCATCGCTTCATCCAGTGAACTTTCACCAATCTTTTCACTATCATAGACTTTCGGAAGTTCAACATTGGGCAGAACACCACGATTCTGAGTGCTATCCCCGGAAATACGATAGAATTTTGACTCTGTAATCTTTAATTTTCCGTGATTCAAAGGACTTAGTGATTGTACGGTTCCTTTGCCGTATGACTGGGTGCCAACAATGATTGCTCTTTGATAATCTTGTAATGCTCCGGCAAATATCTCCGAAGCAGAAGCGCTCATTCTGTTCATAAGAATAATAACGGGCCCTTTATAGTAGTTGCCCGGGAATTTTTTCTCTTCAGAATAGATTCTCTGGTCAGAAAGTTTTATCTGTACTGATGGACCTTTTTCAATAAAAAGGCTGGTTAGTTGGTTGGCTTCACGTAATGAGCCGCCACCATTGTCACGTAAATCGATAATGATACCTTCAGCACCATCGTGCATTAATTCAGTGAGTAATTTAGCGGTATCTTTGGTTGTACTTTTATAGTTAGGGTCACGCATTCTTAAGGCATCGAAATCTACATAGAAAGCCGGAATATCCAAAACGCCTATTTTACGTGTTATACCTCTTTCATCCTTAACGTCGAGCATGGCTTTCTTAACTGCCTGCTCTTCAAGCTTAACTTCTTCGCGTGTAATAGAGATAACTTTCGTTTGGTCATCGCTGATGGCAGAGACGGGGATCACCTCAAGTCTGACGATAGTGCCTTTTTTTCCTCGAATCAAATCTACGACTTCATCAAGGCGCCATCCTACAACATCAATCATTTCACCGGTTTTCCCCTGGGCTACCCCAATGATTTTGTCAGATGGTTGTAATTCTCCTTGTTTGTCAGCCGGGCCTGCAGGAATCAGGCGTACAACCTGCGTATATTCATCCTCAAGACGTAACATTGCGCCAATGCCTTCAAGTTTCAGGCTCATAGATATGTCAAAATTATCTGATCTTGCTGGTGACATATAGTTAGTATGGGGGTCATAGAGTTGTGTGAAAATATTGATATACAGCTGGTATACATCTTCACTATTGAGTTTCTTTATGCGATCAAGCTGGTTTTGATAACGTTTGGTTAACAGTTCCAGTATTTTTTCAGGTTCTTTGTCTGATAGCTTTAAACTTAATGTTGCGGCTTTGAGACGTTTGCGCCAAAGGTCATCAATTTCAGTTTTTGACTTTGGCCAGTCAGCCTCACTGCGATCAACTAAAATAGACTCATCTTTTGAATAATCCATGTTTTTAACGATTGTTGGTAAATCGCTAATCGTTTTTTCAAGCTGTTTTATTGCACGATCACGATAGATGTTAAATATATGGTAGCCGGCATTAACGTCACCTCTTTTCAAGCTATCGTCGAGTGAGGTTTTATACGATTTTGTAAAGCCATCAATGTCTTTTTGCAAAAAAGTCTGACGATTGCCATCGATGGCATCAAGATAGTTCTCAAGAAGCTTTTGCGAGAGCCCATCATCAATAGACCGCTTTTCATAATGACGGGCTTGAAGTTTTTTGATTATTTCAAGGGTAGTGACAAGGTGCTCTTTTTCTGGAGACAATAATTGGGTCTCTGCATAAACCAGTGGAATTTGCAGACAGAAAATGACAACAAGCTTAAGGAAAAATCTCATATTTATGTATTAACACCCTAATATTATTAAAATTATCCATGGTCTTACTGGTAGTGAGTGTAGTTCTTACAGACCATGGTATACATCTAGTGCAATCATAGAAGGGTGGTGATGTTTAGGCTAGTAGAATTCTTCAGAGATTAATGCATATTTGAGACCAAAACAGCATAAACAACAACTACTCCTTTCTTTGCTGTTTAGGTTGGCAATAAAAAACACGTTTATATCCATTTATGTCGAAATGTTTCCATTTATTTAATGGTTGTGCCAGTCGGTCTGCAAGCGCATATAGCACGAACGGGTTGTGGGTTAACCCCATGTGACTACCGAAAATTCTAATGTTTTCAGTACGTTCAGAAACATCATCAACACAATAGTGCCATGACGCTACACCGTCATCTTCAGAATATATGGCTGTTGAGGGTACAGGAGGAGGGTTTTCCCATATTGGTTCGCCTGTAACCAGAGGGTCATCGGCAACGTTAGGGTTTAAGCGTTCATATAGTTTTAAAACCGGGCCAGAAATGGCGAGGTCATCCGGGGCAAAGCTACTATTGATCGCAAAAGGACTGCCAATTGTAATAACCTGTCGAATTTTGGAAGATAGCCGATGACCAAGGCATCGTGCATATAATCCCCCAAGGCTCCAGCCTACGATGCTGACCTTTTGACCATGTGTGTTATAGATTTTTTCTACATGTTCTTCGAGATTTTGATAGATATCTTCTCTTAATCCAGGGTTCGTGCCTTGACCCCAGGCGTGTGTTGAGAATCCTTGTTCATTGAGATAACGTCGCAAAACAAAAGTGGCTCTGTCGCCAGTCATAAAGCCGGGTAGAACTAATACCGGTTGCCCGTCACCTTTAGGCGCCTTTTTTAGAATACGCATACTGGCACTTAGGGAAATTGCCTCAAGTGGAGCACGAAGCTCTAGCAGAGAATACGCCATATGAGGTTTTTTAAAAGCTTCAGCCATTAATATAAGCCTTGTGGATAATTACTGGTTGATAACGGGTTGCTAGGCAGCGTTGTTCCGAGGTTCAGTTTTTTTTTCGTCACGTTTTGCTGAGTCATTATTGTAATAATCTTTTCGCGACTCGTACGGCTCTACAATTTGTTCTTTGGTCTTTTTTAGAACAGTAGCAACTTGCCCCAAGCCTGCAACATACTCTTTATAACAAGTCATTATGCAATTTTTTGGCTTATCATAGTAATCAGATCGTGTGTTCTGACGTCTGGTAAAGATATCTTTATAACAATTGTAGTTTTCCATATAAAGTTTGTAGCTGATATCTTTTATAACAGCACTGATTTCAGAAA
>CBDUPD010000376.1:0-3388 GCA_965368985.1 uncultured Spongiibacteraceae bacterium
TTGATTACTACATCATTAATAAACTGCCAGTTTGAGATCAAGTCACAACTATCTTTTTTATTGCATGAATAACTGTTATCACAACACTCGGTAATATTAATCGGGCCACCTACAGCTTGAATAACCTGGGTGATATTAATATTTTCAGGGCTCATGGCAAGGCGGTAACCCCCTTTGGCACCACGTTGGGATATAACAATATCAGCATCGACTAATAGCTTCATTAATTTACGTACCGTTGCCATGGGTATTTTCAAGGCTATTGAAACCTCTTCAGTAGTCGCCTGAAGCTCGCATTTTGCCAGATGGGTCGTAATTAACAGCCCATAGTCGGCCAGTTTTCCGAGACGTAGCATCAAATTTCCCTGTTTGGTTTTCCAGTAACTTCTATTCTGCGCTGAAATTACTCATCTATCGAATAATTTAACAAATTTTAATGATTATATAGCTAAAAATATTCGAGACATAAAATATTTTTGTCTATACTGTAATTAATACTAAATTAGTCACCATTTAAAAGCTTGCTACTGGAGGCTCTAATAATGAAACAAACAATTCTAGAAACCACAACATTCCCCAACGTATACAACACCTGGGTGTTTGTCGCTTATAAGCATGAACTGAATAAGAAGAAGCCGATCAAAAAGACCATTATGGGCATGAATGTTGTTGTTGCTCAGGATGCTGCAGGCAAAATCAGCGTGCTTGATGGCCATTGTCCACATATGGGCGCTCCTTTAGATGCAGGATCAATTGTTGACGGTTGTATTGTCTGTCCGTTTCATAGCTATAAGTTTAATGTTGATGGCGACCGTGTGAATGACAAGGGTGAAGTCATGAAAAAGCAGACGCAACGTGTGCACAAATACCCTATAGACGTTCAGGGTGAGTATATCTTTGCCTGGTTTGATGAAGACTTTCAAAATCCAAAACCACTGAACAAGATTCCTGATATTACTTATTCAAAGTTACATGATATGCCGATGCGTCCTTATGCATTTTTTGAAGTAGATATGGACTGTGCTGCTCAAATTCCCTTTGAAAATACGGCCGATGCATCGCACTTTGAAAGCGTGCACCATAATATCAAAGCAACACGTCAAAAACCTGAAGATTACGGCTTTAGTCGCGAAGACAAGATTTGGTATTCAAATATGACAATCTCGGGTTATACTTTTTTTGATAAAGCTGGCATTGATTTTGACTTTCCACACAATATCAATATGTTTGGGCCTAACAATGTTATTGATGACATTCCTTTCAGTTATTCTGCCAACGCCAGACTTGAAGGTAAATTGCCAGCAGCAATACGTAAACTTGCCGTTAGATTACCATTAAGAGTTACCTTGTTAGCTGTACCAATAGAAGGAAATAGAACCTTATTCAGAATTGCGCTGAATATGAAAGATCATAAAACATCTAAATTTCCTCTGTTGGCACTTCTTCTGAAAAAATTCATAGGTGCTATGGCAGGGCCACTGGCCAAATGGGAATTCAAGAACGAGGGTGACAAAATATTTGGTCCCAAGGTGAGCATGAAATATATCGACCATTTATCAAGCGCTGATCGCGGGCCAATGGAAAAATACCGTGAATATTGTGCCATGTTTTATCGTAAAGATGATAAAGAAGCCTATGATGCAGAAGTGGAAGCAATAAGAGCAGAAGGAAGGCTAAATGAGGCTGCTTAATCGTTAGTGGTTTTGTGTATGGCATGACATCAGGTCATGCCATTTTTTATTTTGTTAACGCCTCTTTCTTTGGTTCTCTTTCTCCTGTAGTTTTAACTGTCGACGTAGTTCGATATTCATTTTTGCATCAGAACCCATATGTTGCTCACCACGTTTTTTAGCCAGCTGCATTTGTTTTTCACGGTCCCGAAACCGTTGGCGTTGATCTTCTGTCGTGTTATTGATGCAGTGGTGACAACTAACACCTATTGTATAGTGTTCGCTGAGCTTGTCCTGTTCAGTAATAGGCATGCGACATGCATTGCATTGGTCGTATTGTCCCTTGTTCAACGCATGATCTACGGTAACGCGGTTATCAAACACAAAGCATTCACCTTCCCATAAAGAGTTATCTTGAGGCACCTCTTCAAGATATTTTAGAATGCCGCCTTCAAGATGGTACACCTCATCAAAGCCCTGTTCTTTAAGATAGGCTGTCGACTTTTCACAGCGAATTCCACCGGTGCAAAACATCGCGACCTTCTTGTGTTTTTCAGGTGATAGTTGTTCTTTCACATACTGGGGGAATTCACGAAAGCTGGTGGTTTCAGGATTGATTGCACCTTTGAAAGTGCCAATTTGCACCTCATAGTCGTTGCGGGTATCAACCAGTACCACATCAGGGTCTGAAATGAGCGCATTCCAGTTTGCCGGTTTTACATAGGTGCCGACAATCCGGGTGGGATCGATACCATCAACACCCATAGTGACAATTTCTTTTTTAAGCTTAACCTTGGTGCGGTAAAAAGGCAGGTTATCATCATAGGACTCTTTGCAGACAATACCGGCAAATTCAGTTTGTGAATTAAGCCAGTCAAACAGGGCATCGATGTTTTCACGGCTACCAGCAACTGTGCCATTGATGCCTTCTGAGGCAAGCAACAGAGTGCCTTTTATATTGTGCTGTTCCATTACCGCCAGAAGTGGCGCCCGTAGCGATTCGATATTGTCGAGAGTGACAAATTTATACAATGCACAAACAACAATTTGCGACATGGGGATAACCTCGTATGCGATCTGGAACGTAAATACCGGAGCATTATAGTAAGGTATTATTATACCTGAAAATATGGAGTGTGGTGTTACAGAAGTGATAGGTTAATTGTTAATTACTGCTTTGTGTCATCTAATGTCATTAACTTAAGGAAATTTACTTATTATCATCGAGTTGCCGTTACTACTTCATTGCTTGTCACGGTCGAGTAAAGTTGTTAGATTCAGAAAACAAGCATTACCTCCCTGTTTTTTATATAAACAGCTAATAAGTCCAGGTTGGGAAACTTTTAATCCGGTTTGCTTTTTTATCTCCGTATCATCAATATCCTTTCTCTGGATTCAGCCAGGTTGAATGGTTCACCATTATCATAAAGTCTCTTTAGCTAATTCAGAGGCAAGCATAGAACCAAAACCTATAGACGGGTCAGCACTTAAGCAATATAGTCTATTAATCAACTATATTTAAACATGATCAGTGGCTTACGGCGTCAGGAAACGACCAGTAATCAATAATGGTAATTAAATATGTATACTCATTCTCGATGTCAATTTAGTAGAAAATTACTGAAGTCAATCTTGCTTTTAGTCGTCATTAACAGCCTGAATGCCATGGCTTCGTCACCCGAGGCATCACCAGAATTACCCGATGATAAGGCGATTGA
>CBDUPD010000377.1:0-3370 GCA_965368985.1 uncultured Spongiibacteraceae bacterium
GCTTCTGAATTATGATGACCTTGCCAGTCTTTTACCACACTGCCTTCACTATCAACACCTGCTGTATGATAGTGTTCGCAGTTCAAACCGCTACCGGCTCCATGAAAATACATCACCACAGGCCAACCGTTAACCGGCCTCTCATGATCAGACTCATCAGGAAGAAGGACGTTTACCTGAGAATATATCGGCAACGATAAACTTCCCCCATCACTGGCAACCAGGCTCCAGTAAAATGGCAACTGGCTTTGAATAGGCCTGCAGTGCTTACCCTCAATAGATGACATTTCATCAACAAAAACCCGGCAACTTCCCTCTGGTATGTAATCATCGTCTGTTGGAATAGACGTAAAACTGCCCGCCCAATAATGATGGGTATTCCATCGAGTATCAGGATTATCCGGTTCAGGTTGATTGCACTGCTGCGATTGAACAACCTCATCACTATAAGCATTAAAGACAGTAGCTGAATCAAACTCTATAACTTCAGTTTCGTTTACTACGGCTTTATATACTGAATTTTCTCGAATTTCTTCATGTATATCAAACATGACATAAGCTTGAGTTATATCTGATTCGCTTAGCTGCCTTTCACTTAATGCATTGTCATTTCTCAAAAGAAAAAGTATTGGCAAAGGATCTTCATTATTCTCAACCAGAAAAAGTGAAATTTTCAAATAATAACGAATATCATCTGTAGCCCCAGAAACACTCTGCTTCAGCAGTTCAATGTTTGTAAATCTCACATTACTGGAAGGCGGCGTAAGACCTTCAAGATAGCCTGGATTTTTCTTATTGGAATTATCTGAGCCCTCACAGGCGATTAAAGCTGTAAGAATAAGCAGAACAGCAGAAACAAGAGGGAGTTTATTTAACTTTATCATTTGTTAACTGTAGCTAATAACCACTGAATTTTCGATAAGCCTATCAGGATTATTACAGAATTGAGCAGTCGATACCTAATGCATAAAAAATGATAAATCAGCTTTGCAGCGTCTCTTTTGGACGAATCTTTTTCTTTTTGGCAAGCATTTCTTCTCTGAACCAGATAGCCGCTTCAGCAATAGACTCTTCAACAGGGCGCGGATTCCAGTGCAGCTCTTCACGTGCCTTGGTATTATCAAAACCTTTTACAGTACAGGTTAGACGCAACGATTTTACCGACACCTCATTTTCTATACCCAGCATCCAGCTGAGTTTTTCAGAGATCCAGCAAGCTGGGTACATCACCCACATCGGCATATAATAAACCGGGATGGGCGTCTTCGCCGCTTTCTGTGCAATTGTCCAGATCTCTTTCAAGGTGAGTGTTTTATCAGTAATAATATACCGCTCACCATGCCTGCCATGCTTCTCTGCCAGCAACATTGCATCCGCTGCATCAGCGATACCAACCGAACTGAAAGTGCCTGCCCATGCCGGAAGCAAACCACGCAATACACAGGTAATCATCCATCCATGAGGCGTTGGTTCAGTGTCTTCGGCACCATAAGTCATGGATACACAGCAAGCCACGCCTGGCAGGCCTTTTTTACAGTACTCAAGAAACAGGTTTTCTGCTTCTACACGCACCTTGACATAATCACTTGCCAACTCTGGCCAGTTAAACTCATCCTTCTCACTTGCTACGCCAGACGGGTTAAGTCCAATGGTCATCATGGTGCTGGTATAGATAAAGCTCTCAACTTCCAACTCCATGGCAATATCTAACACTTTACGCAAGCCTTCAACATTGACCTCACGCAGAGGAGCTGGATCTTTCAACCAGGCACGAGTATCTACGATACAGTAATAGATAGTAGAGCAACCCTCCATTGCCTTGCGCAATGATTCAGCGTCATTCAAATCACCAATGGCTCTTTCAAATTCAAGATGTTCTATTGCTGATATATTACTGGTAGCACGGGTAAAGATACGCAGGTCGCGCCCTTCTTCTGCCAAAGCCTTAACAACATGACTACCCAGAAAACCACTGGCTCCCATTACAAGTGTTTTACCTTTTGACATAATTAGCTCTCCCTACACGTGCCTCAACTTACTTATTAAAACTCACCCGAATGCCAGTCATCAATACCGTATTTCGGGAATGTTCCGACAATCACCATTTCGACGATACCATAACCCACCTCGTCTCCACAGGTAATTTCACACATGATATCATCAAGGAATGAAACTTCCTGAATATCATCAGGATTTTTCAAATCAAGAGTATGACTATCGATAAAGTATTCGCCCATCCACTTGCCATGAACAAAGTCTCTGAAACCAAAGTAACCACCACCAACAATATAATTAACACTGAGTGGCTTAAAGGTTAAAGTGCGACTCTCACCATCTTCGGTATGAATAGTTACTTCACCACCAGTCACCTGACGTGGACCATCACGGAAGGTATAGTTATGATCAACACCGGTTACCTGAACAATTTCTCGCTCACTTCCTTCAGGGTAATACAACGCTCCACAGAAATGCGAAGCCACATCATTGCCATCAGCCCTGATATGGTATGAAATTCCCCAATCATCAAACTGGGTAAGCAGAAAATTATACATATAACCCGTAGGAACCGGACCAGGTTCAACATCCAGCTCTTTTACACCACCGCCGTGTCTTACACCCCAGGAGTGATCACGCTCGCAACGCCAGTTTTCAGTGTCTACCTGTATCGTCTCACCATTGATCTTGATCCAGCCACTAGGACGACCAACTTGCACATAACGCTTAACATTCTCGATAGTTCTGCCATTCAACACAGAAAATTGTGTCTCTTCTTCATTGGGAACCATGGCAGCGTTGAAATCAAGCTCATAACTCAGGCCGTGTTCATTATCCTCACAGGCAACACGAATAACTTTCATAGGATCAATAACATCGTATGAGAAAGGCCCTACTTTCAATTCATCAGTTTCAGGGTGAAGCTTGCGAGAAGCCCTGACGTTATATTGTTTTTCTCCATTAACAGCAAACGTCGCGTAAGCATCCATTACATTACGATTGGGGTAAACACCAACACCACAAACAAAGTGATATTTACCTTCGGTATCATGAATAGAAACCCAAACACGTTCAGTCCATTCTCTGGCACTGGTGCCCACACTATCAAAAGTTGAAACTATCTGGTGACATAGTTGTTCATCATATTTTTTTAACATGTTTTCCGCCTGTGTTTATACCGTTTTTTGTTAATAGCCTTATTGAATAAGGGAAATTATCACGTCATTCACTGAATAACCACCGTTGATTAAGCAAATTTCATTTTGCTAAATGTTTGTGGTGATATATCGTCATATTTATATATACTAAAGTATATCTACTATAAATAATATTAAACACAAGTAATTATCCGGAGACTATTAAATGGCATTTAATG
>CBDUPD010000378.1:0-3369 GCA_965368985.1 uncultured Spongiibacteraceae bacterium
ATTCAACTTTAATATTCAGGGCTGTTTTTACATATTAATGCCTGTTTTAGTCGTGCAAAATGATAAGTAGTCGTCAATACCGATCAATTTCCCCTCCATTTATTGGCTAATCGCTCTCAGCTACACTATTTTTTAACAAATATGGGTGATGCATTTCACTTGATCATCGAGAGGGGTAGGCCGTGGAATTAACATCTTGTGTATACCCGGTCAAAGCTTTTAATAAGCCTAATGACTGGTTATCTCGACAGCAAATTTTGGCACTAACGCTAATTGCTGTTGTGTACTACTTGACTGCCAGATTAGGGATGCACCTACAATTTGAAGAAGCTTATGCATCTCCTATATGGCCGACATCAAGTATTGCCATTGCAGCAGTATTATGGCTTGGGTACCCTGCAGGAGTTGGTATACTTGCAGGTGCATTTCTTGCAAATCTCACCGAGTTTTTCTTCAGGGATACCGGGCTTCCATTCAGCTTTGGCAGCTTGGGAAGCTTTATTCTGGAACATCCTTCCACTCTTTGGTCCAGCTTCATCATTGCTATTGGTCATACTCTGGAGGCGCTTATATGCCTAGGTATACTAAATACATTTAAAGCAAAAGCTCCTCTCAGTAATGTCAACAACGTCAGTTATTTTATTGTTTCCGCTCTTGTGGCTTGCTCACTGAATGCATCCATTGCAGCCTATTACTATATTGATATGAATTATCTGGAGTCCGAGTTATTGTACACGGTTTGGTTTACATGGTTTTCCGGTGACCTCATAGGTATTCTGATAGCTACTCCTTTTCTACTGTTTTTCAAAATACAAAGCCCCATACAGTACTTTTATGAAAAGCCTTTAATACATATTCTTTCTATAGCGCTCTTGTTGCTAATATGTGGCCTAACGTTTCTTGACTGGTCGGGGGCCAATTTTTTTATTGCCCAATCCTATCTGTTTGTACCGTTACTGGTATGGATTAACTTTAAATGCGGCAGAACCATTACATTGGCAGTGCTGCTAGTCTCGGTTATTGCATTGTGGGGAACAACTCAGGGACACGGCCCTTTTGCTCATGAAAACCGCAATTTTTCTCTTATACTGCTTCAGGGCTTCATAGCCAGCCTTCTGGTTACCATGCTTTTACAAGACGCAATATTGAAGGAGCGAGAAGATGCACTTAGACAGGTTAACGTCAGCAATGAGGCATTGAAAAGAAGTGCTGACTTGCTTTTTGAGGCCAAGCAACTTGCCGATGACAAGGCCATGCAGGCTGAAAATGATTCGAAGATTAAAAGTGGATTTCTTGCAACCATGAGCCATGAAATTCGCACCCCCTTAAGTGGGGTTGTAGGTATGATTGACCTTATGATGGATACGAACCTCGACAAGGAGCAGGAAGAATACATGGCTACGGTTAAATATTCTGCCGAATCACTGTTGGTCGTTATTAATGATATTCTTGATTATTCCAAGGTTGAGGCTGGCAAACTGGTATTGGAAGAAAATAGGTATCAACTCGATTCCATTATCCAGAAATCTATTAATACTTTTAACTCTGAACTCAAAGAAAAAAATATTTCGCTTACTTATACAAACGACCCTCTTATGCCGCAACAGGTTGTCGGTGACAGTAATCGCCTTAATCAGGTTTTAACAAACCTTATTTCAAATGCTATTAAATTCACTTCTGACGGTGAAATAAACATTAGTTCAAAACTGATATCCAGTAAAAAAGATTTCCTGATGGTTGAATTAGCTATCCATGACACGGGTATTGGTATTCACTCTGATGAACTAAATACTATTTTCGATTCATTTCATCAGGCGGACATTAGTCATACCCGTCGATATGGGGGTAGCGGGCTTGGCCTGGCCATTGTTAAAAGGCTGGTCGAAATAATGGGCGGAGAAATCAAGGTGAAAAGCTGTCCTGATAAAGGGTCAACATTTACTTTCACAACCCGGCTCAGGAAATCTTCAGTCTCGCATGCAACGGATGCTGAGTATGTGCCTCCAAAAAAGAAAGTAGCTGTTGATTATTCCAATTCAAAAGTATTATTGGCTGAAGATAATAAGATTAATCAAATCGTCACCACAAGAATGCTGGAAAAAATAGGGTTTGAGGTCGATTGTGTTGATAATGGTAAAGATGCCATTACAGCAGTTCAGAATAATACTTACCACCTTATACTGATGGATTGCCAGATGCCCGTAATGGATGGTTTTGATGCGACCAGAAAAATTCTTGAGCTGCAACACACCAAATGTATTAAAGACGTTCCTATTATAGCGCTAACAGCCAATGCGATGGCAGGTGATAGAGAGAAATGTATCAAACTTGGAATGAGTGATTACTTATCCAAACCCCTGCTTATGGAAGAGTTGACCAGCACAGTCTATCTTTGGCTGCTTTCTGAATCTGAGAAAAAAACGATTAAAGATTACATTTTTTAATTAGTTACTCCTTGAACCCGATCCTCCACTCTTCGTGTCAATATTAAATGGAAGTACAGTTTCGCTACGGTCGTGATGACTGTAGGCTACAACAGTTAAATTACAAGCTGGTCATCACGTTACTGTTTTCCATTGAAAATGATAAAATACAACAGTATCTAAAATCCCGAGTACGCTGACTATGAACATAGAGCAATTTGAATCGATATCAATGGTTGTAGGACTTGGTGCGCTTATCTCATTTATGTTTTTTATTATCTATGACCTTGGGAAAAAATCGAATGCCGGAAAATTTGGCATGATGATTTTATTTGTGGGTCTTGGTTTGGGTATGGTGGGATTTCTGATTAAAACGGTCTTGGTTGAGCTGATGGAGTTTTAAAGCGGTATTATTCAACCGGCGGCTCTTCTGCAGGTGCCTCAATAAAACCTTCAACAGTTAATACTGCTAAAAGTCCATTAACAAAATTGGTATGGTCAGCGTTGTCCCAATGCTGCATATCGCCATCATGTACATCAACACCAAATTCAAGTGGGTCTAGCGTATTTTCACAGATCTCCAGCATCTTGTTTCTAAAAGCGGTTGCTGGCAGGGCAGGAGACGGTATGGGAAGTACACAATAAACGGTGGCATTGGTTCTGGATAGTCTATCGGTCAGTTGCAAGCCATAATAATAAGGGTCGTAGTGCAATAATGCATCGTTTGATCCCAAAGCTAGAAACACTAGTTCAGCCTGCGGTACAGTAGGCAGGTTTCCGGAGTTTTCCATGGTTAACCCCCAAAGACATGCGCTTCTTATGCCGACCCGTTGTTGGGCGGTAAGAAAGTGAGGGTTTGTAGTTCACAATGAATAGCCAACGTAATATACCGTTGGATATTTGATAACAGTCCCTGCCCAGTCGTCATTGCAACTGGCAAGAGCGA
>CBDUPD010000379.1:0-3368 GCA_965368985.1 uncultured Spongiibacteraceae bacterium
GTCATTGATAAGGTGGCAGAGTGTTTTTAGCTGTGAGTATCTTTCAGTTGAAAATAGGCCAAAATGTAGACATACCAGATAGACGCCAATATCTGTTTTACCCAATAAAACACCGCGCTGGGAAAAATTAAATACAGATACATTGGTATTTCCCCATTCAGTAAACGGGTGTTTGCTCAAAATAGCATTACCGTGATGCCCCTCATCATAGATGGCATTATGGCCATAGGCATGATGGTGCCAGATAGAGTCAGCCAGAAATTCAAATTGATTGGTGTGGCGGTCTTCGCTTTCGTGAAGGTCTTCACCCATCACTTCTTGTAGAAATACAAAGTCGGAATCTACGGTGCGAATGGCATGTCGTATATCTTCCAGCAAAAAACGCGTATTGGTGCTGCTGAATCCTTTATGGATATTGTAGGAGCAAATACGCAAGATCTGTTTTTTCTTTTTAGCCATTGTTATAACCAATATTTAAAAATACGAAGCAGGCGAGCGATAAGCCGTGGAAAAAAACGCCTGTTAAGATCTCTAAGAGTTATATTCTTGGAATCCAGCATATCCTTTTGTAAATGGCCCTCAATAATTTTAATGCTTTCTTTTTTTGTTAGAACAATATCCATTTCCAGATCGTGGTAGAAGCTTCGATGATTAAGATTGGTGCTGCCAATCATACATTTGTTATCTATCAACATTAATTTGGCGTGCAAAATGCTCGGTTGATACTCGTAGATTTTTACGCCCTGATTAATCAGTTTTTGATAATAGGTGCGACTCAGTATGGGGAAGATAGTTACGTCAGATATTGAGGGTAGAATTATCCGCACATCAACATTATGTTTGCGAGCTTCTTTAATGGCTTTTAGAACCCGGTAGGAGGGTGCAAAATACGCACTGCAAACCCAGATGCGTTTTTTGGCATTCTCTATTCGTTGAATTAATGATCGATTGCTTAACTGTCGCAGGTTAATCGATAAATTAGAGTGAATTTTTTGTAAAGGGGGTTGCCAGTCCTTGAGCGTTGATATTCCCCACATGCTATCAAAACAATGTAGCAAAGGTTGAATATCATTATCCGTTAGTTTTACACCATAATCGTGCCAGCCTTCTCCGCCCTGTTCTTTACTTAAATGTTTGGCAGAAATATTCAGGCTTCCGGTCCATACCTGGTTTTTATCAATAATGCAGATTTTGTGATGATCGCGGTGATTGATATACAGTAGAAAACGAATAAATTTTTGAATAGCGTTTCCCTGTGTTATCGACCAATGGTAAACATTGGGATAAAACGGGTTGGGGTGAAATATTCGAACCTGTACATCGGAGGCGCTTAATAAGGAGGCAATTTCCCCTGCGTCTTCGGCTGAGCCAATGCCATCCATGATGAGCCTGACTTTAACCCCTCGATTGGCGGCTTTGACCAGGGCATTAATGATATTTTTGCCAAGCGAATCAAACTCGAAAATATAAAAGTCAATATCAATACAATGCTCAGCCGTATTAATGCCGGTGAGTAAACTGTCAAAAAACAACTCGGCCTTCGAGAAGATTTCTTCCTGTTGCCAGTTATTGCTTGATGCTATTGATGCGGCTTTTCTGTCCATAAAGTGATTAAACCGTAGCTTTATCTATTATTGTAGTATCTAGTGGGTAATAAGGTATTGATATTTGTCATAAATGTGAAGGCTTGGCATGCTTGTTACTGTTATTACAGGCAAATGGTGTGATTAATTGTGTAATATTATTTGTTATGATGACTGTCTGTTCAGGAATAAATAGACAAACCCGGGAGAAATTGGTGGATACAGAACGTTTAAAACAAATAGTTGCACAATATGTAGAGGCTTTCGAAAAAGCTGATATTGAAATCATTCGGGCCATATATGCTGAGGATGCAACATTGGAAGATCCGGTAGGTACTGAAGTGAAACAGGGAATGCCTGCAATTTGTGATTTTTATGAAAGTGCATTTGCCGGTGGGGCAAAACTGGAAATGAATGGAGAAGTTCGTTGTGCAGGTAATTCAGTAGCCTTTCCTTTTACTGTTATTGTGGGAGGTATGAAGATTCATCCTATCGATGTTTTTGAGATTAACGCGGATGGCAAGATTCAAAGTATGAAGGCATATTGGAGTGCCGAAAATATGGGTTAAAGAAAAGTGTTGTTTGGTGTGAATTGTCGGGCTAAAGCCCGACTACGAGCCTACCTGCTGCTCAACCTAGATCAGAGCCCGAAAGTAAATTTATCTCCCTTGCAGTCTGGCAATCACTTTGGCAACTTGCTGGTCATCTTCAGGATTTTCAGGAAGAGGAAAATTAACGGTATTGGATAAATCTCCATAACGTTCCAGCATAATCTCGGCAATCTCATCATAAGTGCCAGAAGGCACAAACTGATCCAGCATGTTGTCATCAACAATACTTGTCATTTCGTCCCATTTGCTTTCGCGGGTACATTGTAATAATTTCTCACCGCGATCTTGCCAGCCAAACAGTTCAAGACTAGGCCAATAAGCAGGGGTTGAGTATAGAAAGGCCAGTAAATTACGTTGCTTTTCACGTTCTTCAGTTACAGCTTGTTTGTCGTTACCAGTCGCAACCAAAGTGCCTAGAAGTAATTTAACATCTTTACTGCGTCGGCCAGTTTTATCCAGGCCTTTTTGCAATCTGGGTAAGGCGACCTCCTTGATATAGCGTGGCGGTGTATTAGTGGGGTGGGTAATCATGCCATCAGAAACTTCGCCTGCGAGTGCTGTCATCAATGGGCCTACCGCGCCCATATAAATTGGTGGTGGCGGGCAATCAAGAGGCCCCGGATTAAAAAATGGCTGCAGTTTGGTAAATTGATAATTTTCGCCAACATAGTTAAGTGGTGAGCCATGTTGAAAACTGTCAAAGATGGCACGTAGGGCACCAATATATTCACGCATTCGTGGTACTGGTGGTGTCCATGGTGTGCTGTAGCGTTTCTCTATGTTGGCTTTTATCTGGGTACCAATACCGAGTTCAAACCGGCCACCAGAGAGGCGCTGTAAATCCCATGCAGCAAGCGCAACATTCATTGGGCTGCGTGGAAAGACAACCAGCACGCCAGTGCCTACTTTCAGTTTACTGGTAGCATTTAGAGCCAGGGCGGAAAGTAATAATCCATCATGAACGGCATCGGGTACGTTCAGGCCGTCAAAGCCCATGGCTTCAGCGCGTTGTGCGTGAGCGGCTATTTGACCAATCCCCATATCTTCAGGTGTTGTCGCATATACTTCAAACATAGGTTCAGCCCTGTCTTGCCAGTGTCGATAATGGTGCGTCAGTTTAAAAATTTGTAAGAAGAAATACCATTGTTATATGTGACGTATTAGTAATTAACCG
>CBDUPD010000380.1:0-3364 GCA_965368985.1 uncultured Spongiibacteraceae bacterium
CTATCACCTAACAGGTTTTAACTGGGAACGTGATGGCGAACTTCCTGAAATAGCCGATATACGCAATATTGTAGAAGGTGATGCCTGTCCCGATGGCAAAGGTACTATTGTGATTAAACGCGGCATTGAAGTTGGGCATATTTTCCAGTTGGGCACAAAATACAGTGAAGCCATGAACGCAACTGTTTTGGGCGATAATGGAAAACCCCAAACCATGATTATGGGCTGCTACGGTATCGGTGTTTCCAGAATCGTTGCTGCAGCAATAGAACAGAACCATGACGAGCAAGGCATTAAATGGCCAAATTCCATAGCCCCTTTTCAGATAGCTATTGTTCCACTGAATATGCAGAAATCTGAAGCTGTTAGAGAAGCTGCTGAAGCCCTGTATCAGAAGCTTCAAGCCCAAGGTGTAGAAGTGTTACTTGATGATAGAGATGAGCGCCCGGGTGTAAAATTTGCCGATATGGAATTAATTGGTATTCCACACCGTTTCGTTATCGGTGACCGCAGCCTGAAAGAAGGCGAGCTTGAGTATAAATCCCGTCAGGGAGGCGATGCTGAAAATATTGCCCTTGATAAACTGGATCAATTTATCGAGAGCCTTACTAAATAGCCATTTCTTCTCTTAACTTTTCAGGTGCACCCTATTACCGGAGAAAACTACTGTTTTCTCCGCAACAATGCCATTAGCCAAGAGCCAAGAGCCACAAATGGCCTAAATCCTGATTGCGCGAATCTGGATTCATAACACCTCACATATACTGTGAATATACGCAGTCTAATATCAACTTTGTGAACCCGTTTTTTCTGATAATTTCCACTCTTGAATATTCGATCGAAGTCATTAAGTACTAAAGTAGAATAAAAGGCGATTAATATCATTGCAGACTCAATATATGTATCAGACAACCCTTAGTTTCTTACTGTTTTAGCGTGTTTTCTGGCAGTGTTTATCTGATAAAAATAAGCAACAGCAACCTTTTATTCTGCATTCAAATAATAATAAATGAGCAACAGGTTTTAGGTATCAGGATATATACTCCGAATACCGCATATTGCTCATGAGGAACAGTCATGAAACAGCAACTCATTCTTATCAAAACACAGGTTGATGGCAGTAAAATCTGCTTGAGCTGGAGAAACCCATACAGCTTGCTGCTGTCGCTTGCTCGATATACACACTGCCTGATACCACTACAGGTAAAGCTCCTTAGGTCTGGAGCTTGATCAAGAGGGTGAAACGCTTAAGGTTGCTGTTAACGATGAAACCATTTTGTTGCTGAAGACTTTTATGCAGAAGAAATTGCTACAGAGCTCGCATCCGAGAGCCACTTTTAGCCGATGGTTTACTTATTGTTATGGAAGCCGAAGGGGCTGCAAGTGGTGAATATAGTTATTGTTATAGCGATGAAGGCACAGTAGATAATTACAGTGGCATTCCGACCACGAAAGCTGAATCCACGGGTTCACTCTGGACCTCTGGCAGAATAGTCTTATAGGGTATTGGCGGAGCTGTTTTGGCTGAAATTGCCAATGATATAGGACAGGATAATACAGTAAACTGAAATGTCACAGGTTTTACCGATACCACGTTTGATCTTACTTTAAATCCGACCTTCAGCCTTCAGCTACCTCATTACATAAACGGTATTGAAGTATGCTATACCAAACAAGCATCAGCTAATTCTATGATTGTTATCCATTTTCAACATGCCTTCACAAAACTGGGCCCCATTAAAAGCCCGCACAGGACAATAGCATAGACTTATCTATACCTATCAATTTAACCATCTGACAAAACCTCTTTGTCTTACCGATGGTTTTCTCAATTCGACTTATTATTGTCTCTTATATTGTTAAATCCCTGAAAAAAACAGACCAAAAAAAGCCCGCATATGCGGGCCATTTATGTAACAGACTCATATTAATCAGTACTGAAATAACCTGACCATTCAACCACATCTCCAAATGCCTGCCCCTCTTTACCTAGCAGAATCTTAAAGGCTGCTTTCTCTCTTTGAACCGCATCACCTGGGTAACAACTACCATCATCAGCATCAGGCCTGGTTGTCTTATTGAAGATACAGTCACGGCGGCCTGGATCATAACCACCCGCTTTACCATATACATCCCAGATACGGAAACTTTCGATAATAAATGGGTAGCCGGTTATATCAGACTCTGCAAACAACCATTCACGCCAGTTATCATCATAACCTGCCATGGTTGTTACAATTACATCATCATACTGCCAATAACTGGAGCTGTCTGGCAAATCTGCAGCTGTATTGTGGGTAACATTATCAATGGTTGTGGCAACATAGTGCATATTTTCCAGATCATAGAAGCCCGGGTCAGTCTGTTTCCATTCATTGGTATAGAGATATATAACTCTTTCCGGTACACCAGGGGTACGGTATGAATGCCCATCATCAGACGGAGACAACTCTATGTAAAAACGTTGCCCAAGGTCATTTGTATTACAAGTAGCCCAACCAAGTACGCGACCATCAGTACTACTACCAAAATTTACCTGGGTTCCAGCATCTGTTGCACCTATAAACTCATAATGCGTCATACAGGTTGGATTACCCAATGTATCTGTTCTCTCTTTATTCTGAATCATAACATAATCAGCCAGGTCGATTGCACAAGAACCTGGATCATTCGTTTCATCAGGCACCGTTGGACAGAGATCAACAGGGTCTCCATTATCTGTATAAACGCCATCACGATCGTAATCTTCTTCACAGAGCTCACCTATTCGATCACTGTCACTGTTAAGCTGATTAATATTGGAATAGAGCATGGTTATCCACGGATAACTACCATAAGAGCTAAGGGGCAAGTCACCTTTACGCTGGTTATTCCACCAGAGTTTATCATCCACATCAGGTGTAGCCGGACCTCCGTGCAAAGTTTCAAGCTCTGAATTCACATAGGTCAACACAGCAGTTTCAAACGCTGGTAATGGATTTCCATCAGCATCAAGATTACCAACCAAACCACCAGCAGCATTGATTGCATCAATAACCATCGTTGTTGGTGGTGAGCAATTATCCCTGTAATCAATTTTACCGTCGTTATCCAGATCAAACTGAGGTATCGCAGGTGCAGCAGGAATGTCCGGGTCACGCGCATCGGTCTGAAAGAATAGATTACTACCCTTGTCACCAATACTACTAACCGTTTTTGCATCCATAACAAAGTTAATCGTTTCACAAACCAGATCATAGTTACCATCACCGCCACCACTCTCTGTTAACGTGCCACATGGATCACTACCTGTCCAACTCTGGGTGAGATTATCAGTATCCACAAGAAATGGCACCACACTACCATTCAAGTCATTCTGAGCCAA
>CBDUPD010000381.1:0-3354 GCA_965368985.1 uncultured Spongiibacteraceae bacterium
AATATCGCCAATGACAGAGTTTGGCAGTGATATATTTTCAGCAGGTTTTGGTTTATCCTTCATCGGCCTGGGTGTTCTGTATTTGGGTGATGAAAGTGCCAGTGCATTAGTCGTTGTCGCATCGATACTTATGGGGCTGTTAACTTGTGTATTGCCTATATTGGCGTCCAGGGATGTCGTTAAACCTGAGCCTGAGCGTGTAACCATGAATGGTGGTTATGGCATGATCGGTACTATATTGGGTGTGATAGTTGTCGCTTTTCTGACAGTTGCTCCTTTGAAAGCAGTTGGTTCTTCAGGGTTTGATTGTGGCCAGATTCATTGTGAAGAGTTTGAGCCTGAATTGAAAGACAAAGCTGTTTTGCAAAGCGGTGCGAAAACCTTTGTGAATTATTGCATGGGTTGTCACAGCATGAAGTATATGCGCTATGAGCGTTTATCAACTGACCTGGGTATTCCTTCTGAACTTGTTGAAGAACACTTTATTTTTGACGGCTCAAAAATAGGCTCATTTATGGAGGCGCCGTTGGCAACACCGATGGCCAAGAAATGGTTTGGTGCACCACCACCTGATTTAACGCTTGTGGCTCGTGCACGTGGTGATAAATGGCTTTATACCTATTTAAAAGCATTTTACCTGGATGATATGCGTCCTTATGGTTATAACAATCTGGTATTTAAAGATGTGGGTATGCCGAATGTATTGGCTAATGTGCAGGGCGATCAGGATTGCCAGCCTGCACTTTCGGCTAAACCGGGTGAGGGTGATCATCATTCATGTGCCCGTACCGTACATAAAAAAGGGACTGGAACCGCTTCACCAGAAGAGTTTGATAAGGTTGTTTCTGATTTGGTTAGCTTTTTAGTTTATGCTGCTGAACCAGTAAGGTTGTATGATGAGAATTCAATGCTTAATAAAGCATTGGGTACAGAGTTGAACCAGCGCCAAACTATTGGTGTGTGGTGTTTAATCTATTTATCTGTATTTTTCGTTTTTGCTTTGTTGCTTAATCGTGAGTACTGGAAAGGTATTCATTAATAAGTTTATAAATTAATAATGGCTTGGTTGGATCGGGCTTTTTAGAATGAATGAGCAATATCGCTCAGGTATTCATTAAGGGAACTGGTAACAGAGGTTATTTATGGGTGTAGTTGCAAAAAGATCTTCAATGACGTTCTACTCAGATAGTGAGAGTCATTATAGCCATCGCGTACGCATTGTTTTGGCTGAAAAGGGTGTTACTGTTGATATTGTTGAGTCGGTTGGTGAGAATAAGCCTGAAGATTTGGCTCAAATCAATCCATACAATAGCCTGCCTACATTGGTTGATCGTGATCTGGTTCTTTATGAGTCAAAGATTATGATGGAATATCTCGATGAGCGTTTTCCGCATCCACCACTGCTCCCGGTTTATCCTGTGGCAAGAGGAGAGAGCCGTTTATACATCTATCGTATTGAGCGTGACTGGTCTTCTCTGGTTGATATTATTGAGGCTAACGATAATAAAAAAGCAGTAGATTCAGCTCGTAAGGAGTTGAAAGAAAGTCTGACTGCAATAGCCCCTATATTTGGTGAAAAGCCTTTCTTTATGAGTGATGAATTTACTTTAATTGATTGTTGTCTTGCGCCAGTATTATGGAGACTTCCTGCTTTGGGTGTTGAAATTCCAAAGAATAAACAGACCAAGCCTTTATATGATTATATGGATCGTTTATTTGAGCGTGAATCATTTAAAGAGAGTTTATCTGAGTATGAACAGGATATGGCACTTCAATTAAGCTCATAAACTTATCATGACGCCGAGCAAACCCTATTTTTTGCGTGCAGTTTACGAATGGATAATTGATAACGACTGCACACCTTTTCTGGCTGTGAATGCAGAAGTCCCCTCAGTTGAGGTGCCTCAAGAGCATGTTGAAGATGGGCAGATTACATTAAATCTGTCTCCATCGGCTATTGCTGACTTGCATATGGATAATCACTTGATTCAATTCAGTGCCAGATTCGGTGGAGTGTCTCGTAGTATTGTTGTTCCAATCAATGCGGTAGTAGGAATTTACGCTAAGGAGAATGGTCAGGGTATGGCGTTCCCTGAGGTTGATGAGTATTATGAAGAAATTGATACAGAATTTGACCCTGATCCAAACCCACCCAAACCCAGTGGAAGACCATCTCTCAAGGTTGTGAAATAGCCTTCCCCCGGAGTTTCCAGGCACCGATATTGGTGGGCTCCATTAATTAAATGTCAGCTTCGGCATTTATGTATTCAAAAGCTCTGACTATTTTCTGAAGACCGGCCACTTGTTGAACGGCTTTTACCACTCTGTCAGCTTCATCTTGTGTAACCAGGCCCATCAGATAAACCTTGGCATTTTCAACGATGACGACAATTCTGCCCGAGTCTACCCCTTCGGTGGCTATCAGGCGGCTTTTGATTTTTGTTTTTAAAAAAGAGTCTTTTGATCGATCTAAAAAGGTGATGGGTTTGATGACTTCCAACTCATTGTGAACTCTTCTGACGTGACGAATTTTTTCTGCTGTTGCAGTGACTGTTTTCTTTAGCTGTTTACTGGAAACCTGACCTGTGATTAATAGTACCCTGTTATAAGAGTGAGGACGAATATGTGCGTTCTCAAGTTCGGGATCGGCTCGAGGTATATTGATTGCGGCTTTTGATTCAATAGAATTGTCTTCTATCGTTGTGCCGAAGGTGCGTTCCCCGTAATTTTCAACAACTGAGCCGTCAGATGTCATAGCCATAAATGGGGTGCAGGCAGTCAGGGTTGTCAGGCTTATAATCAGGGTAAGAAATAACTGAGTTTTCATGAGTCAAAAGAGCCAAAAAGTTGTTGTTCGATAAGTTCAGAAAGAATTTGTGAAAGTAAAAACTGAATTCCCAGTGTTTGTGTGTTAGTTAGGCCGTGAATTGGAATATTTACTTCGGATGTTGGAATTCTGGAAGCTATATCATTATTTTCGCCACCTGTGATAGCAATAATATGCATGTTGCTGCTAATTGCTGTGTCGATGGCGTTGATCAGGATTTTTTCTTGTCCTGTTGAGGAGATTAAAAACAGCAGATCTCCCGGGTTTGCAAATGATTGTATTTGTCGGGCATAAGTCGAATCAACAGCATTGCTATCAATTAAAGATATTGAGTTTCCTGAGTCGAGAAAAAGTGCAGGAAGGCTGGGCCGATCAAAGTTTGAGCTGGTGAGAAGCTGGTTACAAAACTGGCTTCCGGCAGCCTGGGCATTTCCGGATGTGCAGCAAATGATTTTCTTGTCTTCTGTTAGTGTTTCAACAAAAAGATGAATAGCTTCAGCAATATATGGTGTCAGCGATTCAATGCT
>CBDUPD010000382.1:0-3333 GCA_965368985.1 uncultured Spongiibacteraceae bacterium
TAACTCATTTCAATATACCTTTTTAATGCTTTCCAGCTCTCCTTTAAACGGAGAGATTTTTTGGGCTGATTAGGCGAAGCTGTTTGAGAAAAGCGAAGTTACCTTTTTTGGTAATGAGCTTTTTCGAAAACTGCTTCAACGACACCAGCGCGGAAAAGATCCCGTTTAAACGAGTTCGATGATAGTAGCGATACCTATACCACCACCAGCACACAAACAAACCATGCCGCGTTTCAAACCACGACGCTCAAGCTCATCAACCAATGTACCAACAAGCATACCGCCGGTTGCACCGATCGGGTGACCCATGGCGACAGCACCACCATTTACATTCATCTTTTCAAGTGGGTAGCCAGTATGTTTATGGAAGTTAAGTGGCACAACCGCAAAGGCTTCGTTTAACTCGATCAGATCCATATCATCAAAAGTAAGGCCTGCTTTCTTCAGTGCTTTTTCAGCAGCTGGTACAGGGCCCATTAACATGATAGTTGGCTCAGTACCCACAAGTGCAGAAGTTACAATACGTGCCCGTGGTGTCAGGTTAAGGTCTTTTTGAGCCTTTTCACTACCGATCAATACCAGTGAGGCACCATCAACAACACCTGAAGAGTTACCTGGTGTATGTACACAGGTTACATTCTCTACTTCAGGGTATTTAAATTTCAGCATGTCGCCATGACCATAGTCATTAAACATCTGGAATGACGGGTTCAGGTTACCCAGTTTTTCAACCGTTGTACCCGGGCGAACCAATTCGTCTTTAGCGCAGATAACCACACCATTCATATCACGAACAGGCGTCAAGGATTTTTCAAAGTAGCCATTCTCCCATGCTTCTGCAGCACGGCGTTGAGATTCGGCAGCATAGGTATCAACATCAGTACGATCAAAACCTTGAAGGTGTGCAACCAGATCAGCACCCAGCCCCTGGTTTATGCCGTAGCTTTGCATGGCAACCCATGGATCACCTGAAGCAGCACCAGCAGCACCAATACCCAAACGGGACATGGATTCAACACCACCTGCTAACAATAAGTCTTCATACCCTGCATGAACTTTAGCAGCAGCAATATTACAAGCTTCAAGACCACCCGCACAGTAACGGTGAAGTTGAACACCTGTTGTGTTTTGTGACCAACCAGAATAAACCAGTGCTGATTTCGCGATGTTACAAGCTTGCTCGCCTATTGGCTCATGAGTCGCCAATAACAGATCTTCTACATAATCGGTATCAAGATCTTGACGAGATTGCATTTCATCAAGAAGATTCTTAACCATGTCGATTGGTTTAACTTCATACATGCCACCGCCAGGTTTACCCTTGCCGCGAGGCGTACGAATCGCATCAAATATATATGCTTCTGTTGCCATGTGATTTCCTACTTTGGTGTGTGATGTAACTTTTAATGCGCTATTGCGCCTGAAAGTCGCCCCTGAGAGCCATATTGGCACCTGAGTTAATAGCAGTATTATATGCAGCTATTTTGGAGTACGCAGATTACCGGATACCGTCAAAAAGGCAATAGCAAATTTCGGACAGACGACTACCAAATATGGTCAAATTGATTAATTTATGAGCAAATTTGGCCGATTTCGTCGCAAATAAGTCCTTTCGTTAAAAAGTACAGCTTACTTATGTAAAACCGGCCAACTATCGTGGTTATTGCTCTTCAATCGAAAGCTCTGTAGATCGATATTGTCCAGGAGTTAATCCTGTCCATTTTTTAAATGAACGATGAAATGCACTTGGGTCAGTAAATCCCATTAACGCTGCAACAGCACTTACCGATAACTCCGGTCGGCTCAGGTAGGCAATCGCAGCTTCTTTACGACATTGGTCTTTCAGCCCCTGGTAACTCACCCCTTCTTTGCGAAGATGGCGGCGCAAGGTAGGTGCCGACATATTGAGTTTACTGGCCACTGATTCAAAGCTTGGGAAACCCTGGCTAAGGTCGTACCCCATCACACGGCGAACATTACCCACCAACTCACTGGACTGTGCTTCTTGCGGCTCTACCATCATTTGGTAAGGCGCCGTTCGCAAAAAGTCTCTTAAACTTGCCTCGTTCTGGGATATAGGGAGCTCAAGAAAACGATTATTAAAATCGAAGCCGTTAGCAGAGCACCCAAACTCAACATCTACCCCAAAAAGTCGACTATAGCTCTCTTCATTTAACGGTTGAGACGAGACCAGGCGCACTGCCTGCAATTCTATGGGCAAACCAATTAACCAGCTAAAAAAGCGATGCCATAAGGCAAGACCATACGCCTCACCGGCCTGCCCTTTAGCCATGATGGTTTCTTTATAGTTTGGATAGGAAATCGTTGAAATATCACCATGCTGAGTAAGCTCAAGCTGCATCTCAACATCATAAAATATTTCAATAAACTCAGTTAAACGCCGAATTGCCTTATGCAGCGTGTCACAATGAATAATTGCATAACACATCATACGAAAAGCACCGGCACTCATGCCTTTTCCGGGTGGCATACCAAAGCTGTCATCTTGTAATAGAGTTAATATTTGCTGATAGATACGGCTATAGTGAATGGCTGAAATATGCTCAGGGCAACTGGCATCTAACGGGTTGAAATCCAGGCCAGAATTAACAAGTATCTGTTGAACATCGTACTGGCGTTGTGCTGCCAATTTGAGAAGCGATTTGGCAAACCGTGTAGGCACATAGGTGGAAGATGTTTCTGATGGAGTCATAGGTAACGGACTTATATCCCAGTAAATGAAACGATTGTCAGAATTTGAACTGTTAATATAACATTCAGGAATAAATATTCTATACTGAGTGTAATCTATACTCATGAATAATAAGAACATCTTGTAAAAAAGAGCGGCTAAGCATGTCTGAACAACGATACGATATTTATTTTCGTGGTGAAGTACTGGATGGATTCGAACCTGAGGCCGTTAAATCCAGTATTGGTCAACTATTCAAGGCTTCGCCAGAAAAAGTACAGCAACTGTTTTCAGGCAAGGTTATTGCCCTGAAAAAAGACCTTGATAAAGCGACTGCCGCCAAGTTCAAGCAGGCGATTGAAAAGGCTGGCGCCAAAATATATGTAAAATTGGCTGCACAAGCCTCTGAAACTGCTCCGGCCACATCGAATGAAGCCGCTTCAACACAAACAGCCCCGCCAGCTACCAATGAACCCCCTGCCACTACAACCTCTACGACAGCAGCTCAAGAGATACATTTTGATATCTTGCCTGCCGGTAGTGATGTGCTTACTGAAGATGAAAGAACCCTGTTTGAAGAAGCTGATATTGATATTTCAAACATCAAGCTGGCATCTGCGTTCGATATGCCTGAAGAAAGC
>CBDUPD010000383.1:0-3320 GCA_965368985.1 uncultured Spongiibacteraceae bacterium
AATTGGTTTGAGGCTTCTGGAAAAGCATTCGACTGACGGACTTAAAGTAAACAGCTGTCATCCCGTAGCTGAGGGATCTCCAGATAATATCGCGATACATCAAGGAGGTCCCCCGGCTACGCCCATATACGGGATGACGTGTATTGTATTGATGAAAGATTGTTACTTCGCTTTAAACTTCTTCTTCAGTTTTTTCTCTACCATCACCTTTTTCAGCTCGGCATATTGCGGTAAGCCGTTTTTATACGGCGGGTAATCTTCTCCTGCAATAAGTGGTGTCAGGTAATTACGGCATTCATCAGTGATATGCATGCCATCTTTGCTGATATATTTTCGCGGCATCATTTGCTCTACGTTAGCTACCTTATCTAAAGGTGCTTCACCAATGCTCCAGCTATAGCGCTTGCCTTTACCACGAACAATACTGGTCATAATGGCATTTTTACCTTCTACTGCCTTATGAACTGCAGCTGCACCAACAGCATAGGCTTGCTCAGCATCGGTAGCTGAAGCAATATGGCGCGCTGATCGTTGCAGGTAATCAGCTAGAGCCCAGTGATATTTATAGCCGAACTCGTCTTTAATCATGCCTGCCAGTGTTGGTGCAACACCGCCTAGTTGTTTATGGCCAAAAGCATCAACGGTTCCGGCATCTGCCAGAAATGTACCGTCTTTATATTGTGCACCTTCTGAAGCAACTACAACACAATAGCCGTTCTTCTTAACGGTTTGTTTTACCTTGCGCAGAAATTTCTCTTTATTGAAGGCAATCTCGGGGAACAGAATAATGTGTGGCGGTTGGCCGTCTTTTTCATTGGCCAGGCCGCCTGCTGCGGCAATCCAGCCGGCATGACGCCCCATCACTTCAAGAATAAATACCTTGGTAGATGTTTCGCACATTGAGGCAACATCAAGCCCGGCTTCACGGGTAGAAACAGCAACATATTTGGCCACAGAGCCAAAACCTGGTGAGTTGTCTGTGAAAGGCAGGTCGTTATCAACGGTTTTTGGAATATGTATTGCCTGGATAGGGTAGCCCATGCTTTCAGAAAGTTGTGATACTTTCAGGCAGGTATCAGCTGAGTCACCACCACCGTTATAGAAAAAATAAGCGATATTATGGGCTTTAAAGACTTCAATCAGGCGCTCGTATTCAGCACGATTAGCTTCAAGGCTCTTCATTTTGTAACGGCAAGAGCCAAAAGCACCGGATGGCGTATGTTTGAGAGCTGCGATAGTTTTGGCGCTTTCTTTGCTGGTATCGATCAGCTCTTCATGCAAGGCACCGAGTATGCCGTTGTTGCCAGCATAGACTTTGCCAATCTCTTTATATTGCCTGGCAGTTTCGATTACGCCAGCTGCGGATGCATTAATGACAGAAGTTACGCCGCCAGATTGTGCGTAAAAAGCGTTCTTTTTAGCCATGTCAATTTCCCGAGAGATTTCTGAATGATCTGAGGCGCAGCATGATACTGAAATTTGCCTTTGCTCGCTATCAAGAATTTTAAAGCGTGGCGTTAAGTGTTAATGTGTCGTCATTAATGACAAGGTTTTTCGTTCTTTTTCGAAGAATATTCCAAGACAGGAAGACGTATGCATATTTATATTCTTGGTATCTGTGGCACTTTTATGGGAAGTCTGGCTATTCTGGCTAGAGAAATCGGCTATGAGGTTTCCGGGTGTGATGAAAATGTATATCCCCCGATGAGTACACAGCTCGAAAATGCCGGAATCAAGCTTGATCAGGGCTACAATATTGACCATCTAAAATGTGAGCCGGATCTGGTCGTTGTAGGTAATGCCATGAGCCGGGGGAATCCCATGGTTGAGCATGTGTTAAATACAGGATTGGCGTATACATCAGGCCCCCAGTTTTTGCACGATTATGTGATTAAGGATAAATGGGTTTTGGCAGTTGCGGGAACGCATGGAAAAACCTCCACAGCAAGTATGTTAGCCTGGATTCTTGAATATGCAGGCATGAAGCCGGGGTTTCTTATTGGTGGTGTTTTAAAGAACTTTCCTTTTTCGGCGCGAATAGGCGATAGTATCTTTTTTGTTGTAGAGGCTGATGAATATGACACAGCTTTTTTTGATAAACGTAGTAAGTTTGTTCATTACCAGCCGCGTACACTTATATTGAATAATCTTGAGTTTGATCATGCGGATATCTTTGATGACCTTGATGCGATCAAACGTCAGTTTCATCATGTGATGCGAATTGTGCCTGCAAATGGCAAGGTCATTTATAATCAGCAAGATCTTAATATCAAGGATGTTCTGGCAATGGGGTGCTGGTCAGAAACAAGCTCTTTTGGTGAAGAGTCAGAGTGGCAGGCACGCCTTATTAAAGCTGACGGCAGTGAATTTGAAGTATTGTCATCTACCCACCCTGCAAAAGGGGGAGATCCTGTATTAAGCTGGGAGTTAACAGGCAGACATAATGTAAACAATGCTCTGGCTGCTATAGCTGCGGCTGAGCATGTTGGTGTTGAGCCGTCTGTAGCAGTTGATGCGCTGTCGAAATTTGATGGTGTTAAGCGGCGTATGGAGAAATATGCCGAAGTAGATGGTATTACCCTGTATGACGATTTTGCTCATCACCCGACAGCTATTAAAACAACGCTGGCGGGAATCTGTACCAAGGTAGATGGGCGCGTTTTAGCGGTTATTGAGCCGCGATCAAACACCATGCGTATGGGTGTACACGGCGATAGCCTGGCTGACTCGGTAGTTGATGCGGATAAAGCCTACTGGTTTATGGCAGAAGTTGAAGACTGGCATATTGACCCTGTTGCAGGCGAGATTTATAGCGATATTGAGAGTATGATTGCCCACCTCGTGAAAGAAGCCAAAACCGGTGATCATATTGTTATTATGAGCAATGGTGGTTTTCAGGGTTTACATCACAAATTACAACTAGCACTGGAAAGTAGATAACAGGCTCAATTAATGTCGAATAAAACAATCTGTCTTGCTATTTCAGGGGCGTCGGGATTTCAATATGCCCTTCGGTTGCTGCAATGTTTATTGCAGCAAGAGTGCAGTGTGCATCTTCTGGTTTCAGATGCCGCGAGAGAGGTGGCAAGGCTTGAAGCAGATTTGTTGGTGCCAGAAGATGCAAGTCAACAAACACAATTTTTCAGGGGACATGCTGCAACAGATACCGGTCACCTTTATTGTTACTCAAAGCAGGATTGGCTTTCACCTGTTGCCTCAGGTTCGGCAGAAATAGATGCTATGGTGGTTTGTCCTTGCAGTACAGGTACGTTGTCTGCCATCGCAAATGGTAATAGTAATAACCTGATAGAGCGGGCAAC
>CBDUPD010000384.1:0-3313 GCA_965368985.1 uncultured Spongiibacteraceae bacterium
GTAATTGTCCCTTAGACGCCTCGCAAGTACATGGCTCTACGTTGGCATTAAGCCCATGTTCCTCATCGTTAAAATAGCCCTCAACGATTATTTGCTTACAGTGTTTACAAATCATTTTAGCTCCTGGATTGCTTTTGCTGTTGCGATTGCTGCTTCCATTGTTTTAAAGTATTTTTCAGCCCTGTTGTCTCTGCCGCCATACACGACGCGCCACAAGCCAGAACTCTTATGTTTGCTCACATATTTTGCGCCTACAGCGTTATTACGTTGCGTCCTTCTATTGTAGTTTTGCTCTGAATATGTCGCCCATCTGCAATTGTCCTTTGAGTATCCCTTTTTGCCATCTTCCCTGTCTAGCGTTTTGCCCTCTGGTCTTTTCCCCATGTCGGATAAAAACCCTTCGAACGTCATCCACTTGTCGCAAACAGTTATGCCTGCGCCACCATATTTCTTATACCCCGAGTTGTTTTTATTTAGACATCTGGACTTCATGGAAACCCACGAAGAGTACGTCTTGGTTTTGTGCATTCCGTGTGTCGTTTTGCCCACTACTCACCATCCTTTATTATTTCTGCCAACTCCACAGCAAGGCACTCTGCTGGATTTGACCCGCACAGTATAAATCTAGTAGCGTTGTATAGATCTGCCTCGCTAATCAGCTCAGCCTTTACCTTTTTGACAACAGGGACAAGTGCATCGAGTGACCTCACATAGTCGCCGTATGGTCTGAATTTAGGGCCAAGCTCCCAACCCATATACTCTGCAATAATTTTATTAGCTTCATTTGCATCCATTTTCAATCTCCCCTATTTCTTCTGCTGTAAGTTCACATTCGCCGATATTGCGGCATCTCGATCTAAGTATTGCCTCGTAAACAATCTTGGCTTTTCTCTCGTCGTTGAAGTGCCACGTGATCGCCAACATTTGAAAGCGAAAGTCAATCCATGAATCATCCTGACTTATGCTCTCGACGCAAGCGAGATTAACAGGATCTCTATCCCCGATATAAATTAAATTACTCATACTACACCTCGATGTATCCCTGTTTAATAATATATTTATAAGCCCTTTGTGCCTCATATTCTGATATATACTTGAGCCAATAGTCGTCACTATTATCGCACTTCGCCCAAATGCACTTCCCATGAACGCTAATGTCATCAACTTGTTTTGGTTTCTCTGCCTGCCTGCTGGCCTTAGCTCCAAAGTGCTTAAAGCAATTATTAAGGGCCTCCGTATAATCGTGACCCGATTGAAGCTTTTGGTTGAGCAAGTCAATCACCCGAATGTCGATAGCTGTCATTTGATCTTTGCAATGCAATACAGATTTGATGGCGCTTTTAACGCTTATTTTTCCTTCAATTGCTAACAATAGGTTATGTGTAAAATCTACATACTCAGTCGTTAGCTCATATTTTGTGCCCATCTCGTAAGCGGTAAGCTTAGACTCAAGATCTTGATTGATCGATATTTTCATAATTTCCCCTTTTGGCCAATATACTACACAATCCCCTAAAATTGACATAGCGTGTAATTATTTTAGGATATTTCTTTGCCCGTAGTTTTCTTTCATGCACTCAAAATCTATAGGCCAATCTTGAACATACCCGCCAGTTTTGGGCGAATACTCTAAGCAGAAAAATTTATTTTTAACGGGCTGACTTCTATGTTTCTCGATATTGATAAAATTAAAGTAATCCCCTGCGATACTTAACTTTTGGAAAACATACAAATATTCCACTAGCATAACGATATTTTTCCCGCCCCTGATATCGTTCCCGCTTATCAGCCCCTGGTTGTACATATTAATCTCACCCTTAGTGTGGGCGACACAAAGAATTGGTATATTTCGCCTTATTGCCATACGTTTAAGCTCAAGCATTACTCTGTATTGAATAGATGGCTTAAGGTCAGCATAGGCGAGTGAGGTAGTCAAATTGTCATAAATCAGAATATCAGGCTTAATTTCATCCAGCACCATTGCCATTTTTTTAATAACAGCAAGTCCCTCTTTGTCGGTTATGGAATCGTCCTCCAACTCAGAATAAACCTCTACGTTTTTAATTTTGCTATCAGGTATGGCGTTGCAAGCAATGTGAGATCTAAAATCTCTAGTACCTTCCTCGGAAAGCCAATAGAGAACCTTTGCTTTTTTAGCTAGATCAAACATTACCGATTTAACCAGGCTTGATTTCCCCGCTCCCGCTGTACTCAGTAGAACGTGTAGCTCCCCAGGTCTTAACCCCTTGTGTTCTGATAGGAACTTAAAGTCTGATGGGAAAAATACTGTATCTCTGGCCTCTATTAGCTTTAACCGATCGAACTCTGGTATGGCTTTCACTATGACCTCACTCTTGATAAGTATTGTTCTGCTGCAGTATCTACATCAGGCAGATCTTTAGGCTTGCCGTTGTTTACCATCGCGCCAGCTCTTTTGCCACGAGTATATTTACCCTCGTAAATTTTTACCGCATTGGCCGGAGTAATGCACCAATCAAAATCAGCCGTCCACCCTCTATCGTTTTTTCCCGTTAGAAAGTCTGATAGGGCAACGGTATCTATTAACTCGCTCCAACACTCGAACGATCCCAAGAAACCACTTTTTGAAGTCAATGTTTTTATTTTTTTGATTCTTCCTTCTGACTTTGCTTTTACTTTGGGCAGGTTTTCTTTTGAGTTCCAATAATCAAATACGAGAGAATAAATTTTAGGTTTCTTTTCATTATCATTTTCATTATCATTATCATTATCATGTTCATGTTCATTGGACACTATCTGAATAGTATCTATACCCCTTTGATACTCTATTGATACTCTATCGATATCAAAATCTAAGTTATTGTAATCACAGAATGCAACAGCAATAAAAGAGGTTCTATGTTTTTTGACGGTATTTTCAACAGATTTTTGAATTTTTGGGCCATTAGAGTTCTTTTGATAGTAATTCTTAATCCATATGAGAGATTTTTTTTCATCAAATACAACTTTATCAGCTAGTTTTCTAATCTCGGCTAGTGGGTCTTTAATTTTCAACTTAATAGAGATAACATCAAGATCTATCTCAAATATACCGGCCGGAGTTTGTTCGGGATTAATCAGCAGGTAAAAGAAAAGAACCTTACTTCTATCGGATAACGACTTAAACCAAACATCGTTCCATATACTATTTTCGATTAATTGTTTTGTTGCCACAGTAGAGGCCTCCTATCGGTTGACATAGAGGCGAGGTTATTCTAAATTAACCCCACCATAAAGTTTTTTAGAAAGCCCACTATATAAGCAAGCCCCAAACTTGTAAAGTAGTGGGTTTTTA
>CBDUPD010000385.1:0-3313 GCA_965368985.1 uncultured Spongiibacteraceae bacterium
AGAATAGCCAGGCCAAAGAACACCAGGCAGGTCGTGCTAACAAGGGCAATAATATGGCCATTAGCAATATCCGCCACCGGATTAAACAGCTCTATGGCGATAGTGCCAGTCTTGATTTACAAGATAAAGACAGTTCCTTTTTGGCCAGTTTAAGCTATACCTTAAAAAAAGAATAAGGGAAGGACCATGAAAGTATTAATTGTTGATGATGAGCACCTTGCCCGGCAACGGCTGGAGAAAATGCTTGAAATGATTGACGGTTATGAACCGGTCGGTCAGGCAGATAATGGCGAGAATGCACTGGCAATGATTAGTGAATTAAAACCCGATATTGTATTGCTGGATATCCGTATGCCGGGCATTGATGGTCTGGGCGTTGCCAATTCACTGGCCAATAGCGTTGAAACTACCGGCTGTGCCGTTATTTTCACCACAGCTTATGAAGAACACGCACTGGATGCCTTTGACCTGCAGGCTTCAGGTTATTTATTAAAACCCGTCAATCGTGAAAAATTACGCAAGGCACTCGATCAGGCCGCACGACTAGTAGGCAATAGTGCTGCCACCAGCGACGACCCTGATCATCGCGGCCACCTCAGTGCCAGCTCACGAGGAAAAATTGAATTGATCCCCCTTGAGGATGTTCGTGTACTGCAAGCTGAACATAAATATGTCACGGTTTTCCATACCAACGGTGAATCGATTCTTGATGAAAGCCTGAAAATGCTTGAAGACGAGTTCCCTGATATATTTAAACGTGTTCATCGCAACGCACTGGTTTCCTATCGTCATGTGCAGGCACTCAATAAAAACTCTGCCGGCCAGTATATTTTGAAGATGATGGATACTGATATTGAGCCTATTGTCAGTCGTCGATTGGTTACACAGGTGCGAAACTGGATGAAACAGTTATAATCCCCTCTTTATAACTCTATTCACGGCCAATACGCCCTGAAACCAACTTTAGACATATTATGAAAACACTCACTATAGCGACTCGAAAAAGCCCGCTGGCCATGTGGCAGGCAGAATTTATTAAAGCTGAACTTGAAAAACACCATGAGGGGCTTTCTGTTGAACTGTTGGCTATGTCTACCCGTGGCGACAAAATTCTCGACAGCCCGCTATCAAAAATCGGGGGCAAGGGCTTATTCGTCAAAGAGCTGGAGCACGCCTTGCTCAATGGTGAGGCCGATATTGCTGTGCATTCGATGAAAGATGTACCGATGCACTTTCCGGAAGGCTTGTATTTGGGCCCCATCTGTAAACGCGAAGATCCACGCGATGCCTTCGTTTCAAACACCTACAGCTCAATCGATGACCTGCCTGAAGGTGCTATTGTGGGTACTTCAAGCCTGCGTCGCCAGTGCCAGTTGCAACGTTATCGTGCAGACATCCAGATAAAAAGCCTGCGGGGCAATGTAAACACCCGCCTCGCCAAACTGGATGCCGGCGAGTTCGACGCCATTATTCTGGCCGCCTCGGGTCTTCTCAGGCTCGAACTTGATGATCGCATTCGTGACTTTATTGCACCGGAAACCATCCTCCCGGCTTGTGGCCAGGGTGCTCTGGGTATTGAACTAAGAACTGATGATACTGAAAGTGCTGAACTGATAGCTTTTTTGCATGATGTAGAAACCGCTCAATGTGTACTCGCTGAACGCGCCATGAATACCCGCCTTAATGGTGGCTGTCAGGTGCCTATTGCCGGTTACGCTATTCTCGAAGATGGCACTGTTAACCTACGCGGCCTGGTTGGCTCAGTTGACGGTAAGCAAATGCTTGATGCCTCTGCAACAGGCAAGGCCGAAACATCTGAAATTCTGGGAGAGCAGGTTGCTGATGATCTATTGGCTCAAGGTGCCGACAAGATTCTGGAAGCCATTCGCTAGGCATGGAACAGCGTATTCTTGTCACACGCCCTGAAGCTCAAAGTGGCCCTCTTATTGCTGCTCTTAAAGCACAAGGGGATGTTCCTGTCGCTTTGCCGTTAATAACAATTACCGCATATAACGAAGATGAACATCCTCAACAGAGCCAACAAATAAAAAACACTATACAGCGCCTGGACGAATATCAACACATTATCTGTATTAGCACTAACGCCGTTAATTCGGCATGGGGATGGATTGATCGTTATTGGCCACAACCACCAACCCGGCAGAACTGGTATGCCATCGGCGAGGCCACAGCAGCCACGCTAAAACAATATATAACTGATGTAGAGCAGGCAGGGAAGGCCATGAACAGCGATAGCCTGTTGGCACACGACAAGCTGCAATCCCTTGAAAATCAAAAAGTTTTAATATTTCGCGGCAAGGGCGGCAGGGAATACCTCAAAACCGAACTGGAGAAGCGGGGGGCCCATGTTGACTATTGTGAGGTTTACAAGCGCCAGGCTGTCACATACAACAATGGTGAATTGAACAAATTATTTATCGATGGTCTGGATTTTTTAACCGTTACCAGCACAGAAACTATACAGTTGTTACTTGATAACGCTATGATTGATGGTATAAAGAGAGAAGTAATACAACTTCCACTCATTGCGCCGGGCAATCGTGTATGCAAATTCGCAAAAGCTGCCGGATTTATACATGTCATCGAGGCTGAAAACGCCGGATTAACCGCAATGCTGGAAGCTATTAATAAAAAAATAGGCGCTTAAGCGCAAGGTCAGTCCAAAGGGGATAAAAAGCCGTGAGTACTACTCTACAGCATACGCAGGAAATGCACTATTCAACAAAATACAATCAAGCAGGTAGCGCTACGACAGGCATTATGATTGTGCTTATTTTAATCATCGGCGGTCTGGTTGGCGGCGGCTTTTATCTGCATAAGCAACAGCAGGAAGAAACAGACCTTATGCATCAATACATTGCAAAAATCGAGACCGAGCTGGGAGCAAAAAATGATTCCGTTCGGGAATTTCAGGACAGTCTGGCCAAGGTTGCTGCCGACACACAAAGTCAGGATGTTATCTTGAATGACCACCTGAGAACACTTGAAGATAACCTGGCCAAAGTAAACCAACGGCTGAAAAGTGTAGAAGCTTCCTCTAATCAGGAGTGGCTATTATCCGAAGTTGAATACCTGATGAAAATGGCCGAGATTCGTATTGCCATGAAACAGGACGTAAAGGGCGCTATCTCTATTCTTCAAAGTGCCGAAGAATTAATTGAGAAAATACAGATTGAAGATCAGGGTCTTCTGAAAGTACGTGTGGCTATTAAAAAAGATATCGCCTCTATGGAGCTACATCGTAATGTTGATGTACCCGGCTCTTATGCTGAATTAGCGGCCCTTGGTGATC
>CBDUPD010000386.1:0-3297 GCA_965368985.1 uncultured Spongiibacteraceae bacterium
TTCGTGACTTGCGTAAGGAAAAGTTTGGAGGCGTTGAGGTAGAGCGCAGGCGACATGAGACACAGAAGGGCGTATTTCTGTACCGGCTAATAGTGGGGCAGGAGGAATTATTCTAATGGCCCATCCAAAAGGCGGGTATCGTAACTCTAAAGGCCAAAAAGTCTTGGGCGTTACCACAGTAATAGGGCGATTTAAAGACTCTACGGGATTGCTTTACTGGGCCTTTGAGCAAGGGAAGGCCGCAGAGCGAGGCGAGATAGAAAGACTTTATGACCGTCGTGATTCTGCTGCTGAATCGGGGACCATAGCTCATTCAATGGTAGAAGCACATATCAACAAAGAGCCAATACCAGATGGCCCACAAGACTCTAAAAATGCATTTCAATCCTATTTGTCGTGGGAGTCTATGACAAAACTGAAAATAGTAGAGCAGGAGATGCCGTTGGTGTCTGAGCGGTATCAGTTCGGTGGTTGCCCTGATGCTATTGGCGAAATTAACGGAGAGCTTTGCTTGGTTGACTGGAAAACATCAAACAGTGTTTACCAGGATTATTTGATTCAGTTGGCCGCCTATAAACAGTTGTGGGAAGAAAACCATCCCGATAGATTATTGACTGGCGGATTTCACTTATGCCGGTTTGCTAAGAGTTATGGGGATTTTGCTCACCATTATTACCCAGAACTAAATGATGCCTGGGAGCAGTTCAAGCTATTTTTACAAGCCTATAAAATAGACAAGCGATTAAAGGAGCGAACAAAATGACGGTAAAATTAATGGCCGATGGAACACTTGTTAGCCTTGGCCCTGTGACAACAGGCCCAAAAATGGGAGAGATTATGCGGTTACTGTCAAGCAACGACAGTCATGAGCGTATTGCAGAAATAACCGAAGAACTAACGGGCCTTATTTCAGGTTTAGACACTGATGAAAAGGTTATTTTGTTGAATGAGATACGCGGAAAACTACACGAAGTTAGCCCATTCAAAACAGAGCCGGTTGATTTTGTTCAGTGGGTTCCGGCTGAGTCAGTGAAGGCAAATGATTACAACCCTAATGCGGTAGCGCCGCCAGAAATGGAGTTATTGCGGCACTCTGTTATGGAGGATGGTTTTACTCAGCCAATAGTCGCTTGGCAACATGACGAAATAACAGAGGTTGTAGATGGTTTTCACCGCAATCGCGTAGGCAAAGAGTGTAAGGATGTTAATACCAGGATTCATAACTATTTGCCGGTTGCTGTTATTAACGATGAAAGAGAAGAAAGAGGGGATCGCATTGCATCAACCATCCGACACAATAGGGCTAGAGGAAAGCATAAGATTGATGCAATGTCGGAGATTGTAGTTGAGTTAAAGCGGCGTAACTGGTCACCAAAGAAAATAGGCAAAGAGCTTGGTATGGACCCGGATGAGGTTTTGCGCTTGTGTCAACTTAGCGGGCTAACCGAGATGTTTGCAGATGGTGAATTTAGTGAAGCATGGGAAGCAGAAATACTAGAGGATTCCATTGAGCAACTTGAATAAAATCTGGCACCCGTATTGGAAGTGGGAAGAAACAAACTTCAATATGTGGGGGAAAGTTGATGATCGTGCTGACTACCTTGAAAGGGCGATAAAGTTTACTGGTGATGCGGAAAAGTATGGCTCTTACATGCATCGAGTAATCAATGAGTGGCTTTATTCGTGTGAGCATAATTTAACGGATCGAAGCCAGAACCGTAAAGCATGGTTAGGCCATGCGGCTTGCGCATTAGCGTTTCAATGCCCTGAAGATATTGTTAGGCAAGCATGGTCCTATTTATCAGAACAACAGCAAATAGCCGCCAATGCTCAGGCAGAGGCCGCGATAAAGGAGTGGGAATGCCAAAGAGGAATCTCGGTAAAAATGTCTATGAAGCTGCTGTAGAGCGAACAAAATACACGTTCAAGCATTTTGATAAAGTGTACTTGTCTTATTCGGCGGGTAAAGATTCAACGGTAATGCTTGATATTGCTGTGAATGAAGCCCGCAGGGTTGGCAAAAGGTTTGGTGTTTTGTTGGTCGATTTAGAGGGCCAGTACAAAATGACCATTGAACACGCAAAACAACAGTTATTGGAAATATCCGATGTTGCTGATGTGTTTTGGGTTTGTTTGCCAATTGCATTGCGTAATGCGGTTAGTGTGTATGAGCCAAAATGGTGTTGTTGGGAAGAAGGTAGGGAGGATGACTGGATAAGGGATAAGCCGGAAGGTTCTATTTCCGATAATAACTATTTTGACTTTTTTCATCCTGGCATGGAGTTTGAGGAATTCGTGCCGCTATTCGGAGAATGGTATGCAAAAGGAAAAAGCTGTGCCTGCATGGTTGGCATTCGAGCCGACGAGAGTCTCAATAGATACCGAACTATTGCGAGCGCAACGAAAACGCGCTTTGACGATAAACAGTGGACCACAAAAGTCACCGATAGTGTTTACAACGTATACCCAATATATGATTGGAAACAAACCGATATTTGGATATACCACGCGAAAACTGGCAGACCCTTCAACCAGCTTTACGAATATATGTATAAAGCAGGTGTAGCCCTTGGCAATATGCGTATATGTCAACCGTATGGAGATGACCAAAGGCGCGGGTTATGGCTATTCCATTTGATTGAGCCGGAAACATGGGCGCGTGTTGTGGCTAGAGTTAACGGCGCTAACTCAGGAGCGCTTTACGTTAACGAAAGCGGAAACATTAACGGCTACAACAAAGTTAACAAACCAGACGGCCATACCTGGATGAGCTTTGCGAAAATGCTTTTAAGCTCTATGCCGCCAAAGACTCAGGAGCATTATGAGAATAAGATTCTTCTGTTTTGTCGCTGGTGGGAGGAGCGTGGCTACGAAAAAGGAATACCAGACGAAGCAGAGTATGAGCTAGAGGTTAAGCGCGATGTTCCTAGTTGGCGGCGTATAGTAAAATCATTGTTGCGTAATGACTATTGGTGTAAGGGGCTAGGGTTTACGCAGCACAAGAGCGAGGCATATAAGAAATATCTAGACCTAATGCGCAGACGTAAGGAGGAATGGGGCGAGCAGGGTAGGCTATTTTCGTGACCTCAAGGGTCATTCAATCAGCGGCCGACAGGGACAGCTTTATTACGCTCCTAAAAACCAAGAAACCCCCTTACACGGTGTCGGTAGTGGATGGTCGAAAACGCTCGGTAGAACAGAACAAGCTACAGCGATTATGGTTGAACGAGGCAGCGGAACAACTAGGCGAATACACCGCTGAAGAATACCGGGCCTATTGCAAGGCATGGTTTGGGA
>CBDUPD010000387.1:0-3295 GCA_965368985.1 uncultured Spongiibacteraceae bacterium
CCAAATACCCAATAATAACAGCAATAATATATGTGGTAGATATTTCAGACTGACAACATCAAATACAATGCCTAATCCAAAAACAGCAATAATAAATCCCACTGATCCCCAAAGGCGAATCTGGGCATAACGATGTGACTTTTCTTTTAAATGAGAGAGTGTGACAACTTCAAATTGCGACAGCACTGCATTCCAGAAGAAGCTATACACCGTAATAACAACAAACAAACCGATAAAGTCGCTACGCCAAAACACCCCTATAAAACTGACAAACGCAATCAGTGAACCCAGGCGAATAATCTGCATGCGCTTACCATAGTGATCAGCCAGCCAACCCCACAGATAAGGTCCTATAATTTTGGTACCTAATACGACGGCTGTTAATATCCCGATAGAAGAAGCTGTAAACTTGAGCTCTTGCTCAAGATAGAGGTTCCAGAATGGCACCCAGGCACCAAGAAAGGCAAAATAGAAAAAATAAAAACCGGACACACGCCAATAAGGAATATCAGCGTTGTTTAACATCTCAGGTCTAGTCTCTGCTGGCAGGTATTACGGGTGTTTCCACCGACACATCAGCATTTTGTGCGCGATCTCTTAACAAATGATCAAGTAACACAATAGCCAACATAGCTTCTGCGATAGGTGTAGCACGAATACCCACACACGGGTCATGACGGCCAGTCGTAATAACTTCTGCCTCTTCGCCATGCACATCAATACTCTTACCAGGCAAATGAATTGACGAGGTCGGCTTTAGTGCAAGATGGGCAATAATATCTTGTCCTGATGATATGCCACCTAAAATTCCACCTGAATGATTGCTATAGAACCCCTCAGGAGACATCTCGTCTCGATGCTCAGTACCTTTTTGTTCCACTGCAGCAAAACCATCACCAATCTCAACACCTTTAACTGCATTGATACCCATAAGCGCCGCTGCAATATCTGCATCCAAACGGTCAAACACAGGCTCACCTAAACCAGGCTTAACACCAGTAGCAACGACAGTGATTTTTGCTCCGATAGAATTACCTTCTTTATTCAAGGCAGCCATAAAAGCTTCCATTTCCGGAATTTTGTCCGCATCAGGGCAGAAGAAAGGGTTGGAATTAACAATACTCCAGTCAACCTTCTCAACCTTGATAGGGCCAAGTTGAGAAAGATAACCTTTCACTTCGATACCAAATCTGTCTTTCAGGTATTTTTTTGCAATAGCCCCAGCTGCCACACGCATAGCTGTTTCACGGGCAGATGAACGACCACCACCACGGTAATCCCTAACGCCGTATTTATGCTGATAAGTATAATCCGCATGTGCCGGACGAAACTGGTCTTTTATTTTTGAATAATCTTTTGATCGTTGATCAGTATTCTCTATCACCATACCAATCGAAGTACCGGTTGTTCTCCCTTCAAACACACCTGAAAGAATTCTCACTTCATCAGCTTCTTTGCGCTGGGTAGTAAAACGTGAGGTACCGGGTTTACGACGGTCGAGGTCTATTTGAAGATCTGACTCTGATATCTCAAGCCCTGGAGGGCAGCCGTCAACAATACAGCCCAGTGCAAGGCCATGACTCTCACCAAATGTAGTTACTGTAAAAAGTTTTCCTATTGAATTGCCTGACATAACACTCTCAAATCAAAACCAGATAATAATATCGTCATTATACGCAGAAAATTTTTAAAAATCGCTCTCGGCTTCATCAAGATAAGGCTCAAGGGCAAGCTGGTCTTCATAATACTCAAGCTCCGCCTTGCTCATAATCAACACACCGTGTCCACCACGTTGAAATTCCACCCAGTTAAAGTCTACTCCGGGGTAAAGATTCTCAAGGTGTTGCCCACTATTCCCGACTTCCAACACCAAAAGCCCGTCTTCGGTAAGAAAATTTGCTGCCTTTCTTAATATTTGCAGGGGATGATCAAGCCCATAAAGCCCCGAACGCAACGCTTCCGGTGGCTCATGGCGGTACTCTTCAGGCATGGTAGAAAAATCTTCGACATCAACATAGGGTGGGTTTGAAACAATAATATCGAATAAACCATCCAGCTCATCAAAGAGGTCTGATTGCTGTGTGTACACGCTGTCTTGCAGCTCATGTATGGCAATATTTTCTTCGGCTACAGCCAATGCATCGGTAGAAATATCCGCTAAAACCACATCTGCCTCATCAAACATATAAGCACAAGCAATGCCTATACAGCCTCCACCGGTACATAGATCAAGAATACGATAAGGATACTCTCCCTGATACCAAGGCTTGAACTGCACCTCAATTAACTCAGCGATCGGCGAACGAGGAATTAATACTCGCTCATCAACAAAAAACTTCAAGCCCGAAAACCAGGCTGTTTTTGTTAAATAAGGAACGGGAACCCTGTCTTCAATACGTGATTGAAACAAAGAGAGAATCGCTTCTTTTTCTTCACTCAGTAACCGCGCATCAAGAATCTTGTCATCGCTGTCCATGGGAAGGTGCAGAACATGCAATATAATGGCAAGAGCTTCATCCCAGGCATTATCTGTACCATGCCCATAGTAAATATCAGAAGCATTAAAGCGACTTACGCCAAAACGGATAAAATCCCTGATGCTCTGCAACTCACTGGCAATCTGCTTAATATCCATTCTCTTCTCCCGCGACAACATAAAAACAGTAATCAATAAGTATAAACAATCCCTTATAGAATCAGCGTATTAAAACATTAAATCCTGTCAAATTAGTATTTAAAAATGCCCTTTGTTAGAATTGCCTCTTAAAGTAAAAAAAATGAGTATCGAAATGGATCTTAAAGACGCATATACCGCCATTCTTGAAGGCATTGGTGAAGATGTAAATCGCCCTGGCCTGGTAGACACACCTGAACGTGCAGCCAAAGCTTTTGAGTTTTTGAATCGTGGCTATTCACAAACCGTTGATGAAGTCGTTAATAACGCACTCTTCCCTTCCGATTGTGATGAAATGATCATGGTGAAAGATATCGAACTCTATTCCATGTGCGAACACCATTTATTGCCATTTATTGGAAAAGCACATGTTGCGTATATTCCTACGGGGCAAGTACTTGGTCTTTCCAAGATAGCCAGAATCGTCGATATGTATGCCCGACGTCTTCAAATTCAGGAAGACCTGACAAAACAGATAGCCAACACCATTCAGGAAGTTACCAATGCCAAAGGTGTTGCCGTTATAATTGAAGCCAAGCATATGTGCATGATGATGCGCGGCATAGAGAAACAGAATTCATCCATGAAGACTTCAGCTATGCTGGGTTGTTTCAGAAATAA
>CBDUPD010000388.1:0-3295 GCA_965368985.1 uncultured Spongiibacteraceae bacterium
TGGGACGCGTATTGTTCTTTTAACCTGTTATCTAAAAAAGTCTAACTGATTATCAGGCTCAATGCGTAGGTCAATCTTTGTACTATAATGGAAAATAATAATAATAACTTTATATAGACAGGCTACTGACAAGAGGGAATTTTATGATAAAGGCAAGTGCGACAGATATAGATATCTCATTTGATATTGTTGATGTAGATGAGCATGAAGAAATTATTAACTTTACAATAAAAATTGAATTTTCTCCTTTTTTACAAAAAGCTATCTATCAAGTCAGAAAAGCTTATATCGACAAAAACGAACTGAATAAGTTTGAGGAAGAACTGACTTCCTCAGACACAGCTGAACTTAATGATGTTAATGGGTATACCATTATAAGGCTTCAACGAACCAATGATGGTAACATTATTGAGGTGCAGCCATTATCAGACGAGGTTGCCTCTGATTATGACAGGCTGAATATCACGATGTATGCAGATGTTGCTTTAATGGATAAACTTTCAGCTGCTTTTACCAAGTACCCGAAATGGTGGTAAAAAAAATGTGCATTGTTAATAAAATCATATTTCTTTTCATAGCTTGAGCAATAACTCTGGCTCGCTATATACCATTTTTCACACCAACATCTCATCTTCTTTTTAGACACTTAAATGTGGTTAAAATTTAACTTAAGCAGACTATAAATCACATAGTAGACTTAGGAGCTTATATTCTTTGAAGGAAAACGATTTGTGGAGTTGCGCGCAAGGATAGAAAAAGGCTTTGAACGCCATGGTAGCTGGATTATTCGTAATCGATGGCTGGCAATTGTACTTATGGGGATTCTTACCGCTGTACTAGGTTCTGGCATGGGTAAACTGGTGCTTGATACTTCACCGACCAGCTATATCTCATTCGGTGATCCTGCTCGTATTACTTACAACAAATATCGATCATTATTTGAAAATGATGATGTCTATCTCATTCTTGTTCAATCTGAAGATATCTATTCACAAGCTTTTCTAGCTCGTTTACATAGTTTTCATAAAGATATTGAAGATCAACTACCTCATCTGGATGCCGTGGATAGCCTGGTTAATGCTCGCGTAGTTCGTGGTGAAAATGATGAATTAATCGTTGATGAGCTGCTTGACCCACTGCCTGAATCGCCTGAAGAATTGGCACTGGTTAAACAACGGATTCTTGAAAATCCCATGTTCATCAATTCACTGGTTTCAGAAGATCAGGGAACAGTCGCCATTATTGTTAATATTATTCCTGATGGCCTTCAGGAAATGGGCGGTGTTGCTGAAGATGTTCTGTTATTCGATGAAGATGCCATTCAGCTAAGCAATGCGCTTGCCAATGAATATCCTCCTGCACAAGGTGTTAGCCAAAAACAAATAATCGAAACCATGGATGTGCTTCTTAAATTACAGGATAAGTATCAATCTGATGATTTTAAGGTTTATTTAACCGGCGACCTTCAGATGACACATAACATGATGCAGTATCTGGCAAAAGAATCCCAGGATTTTGTTGGCATAACCATGCTGGTTATTGGATTTGCTTTAATGCTTCTCTTCAGGCGTATATCTGGTGTTGTTTTACCCATGCTGGTTATTATATTGCCCATTGCGGCCACCATTGGGTTTATGGGGTGGGTGGGCTTGCCCATGACCATGTCGACAGGTAATTTACCGACATTTTTATTTGCTGTTTGTGTTGGAGATGCTGTACATGTGCTGTCTATTTTTTATCAACGATTACGAGCTGGCGATGATAAGAATCATGCTATCATTTATTCGTTAGGTCATTGTGGGCTCGCTATATTGATGACCAGTGTCACGACTGCCGGAGCGTTGGCCTCATTTATTTTTTCTGAATTAATGCCGCTGTCAGGGCTTGGTATAGCTGCGCCGGTAGGTGTTATGCTTGCCTTCGTTTATTCTGTTGTATTGTTGCCTGCATTATTAGCCATCTTGCCTATTAAAGCGCTCAAAAATGAAAGAGATAATCCTGATGAAAGTTCTTTACTATCTGACTATCTGGTAAAAGTAGGGAGCTTTTGTACCTCAAGGCCTTATTTTATTATTTCAACATGGTCTTTGATTGTTGTTCTATCTATATATGGTGCTTTCAACGTTCAGGTTACGCATGAACCCATCAAATGGTTTCCTGAAGATGATCCGACGCGTATTGCATCCGATCTTGCCAATGAGGTAATGAAAGGAGTAATGCCACTTGAATTAGTTATAGACAGCGGTAAGCCCAATGGTCTTCTTGAGCCCGATGTAATGCAGAGAATAGACCGACTTGAAGCCTATTTGCAGCAGCTCAGCACCGAACATATCAAGACCGGGCAAACAATGTCAGTTATACAAATTCTCAAGGAGACGAACAAGGCGCTACATAATAATGATCCTGCTTATTACACTATTCCAGAGAGTCGTGAGCTTATTGCACAAGAATTACTGTTATTCGAGTCAAGTGGATCTAATGATTTAAAACAGGTTGTCGATAGTGAATACCGCTATGCAAGAATTCATGCCTCGTTACCCTTTGAAAACGGATTGCACTACATCCCTTTTGTAGAGAAGTTGGAGAGGGGGGCTATTCCCATTCTGGGTGAGAATCTAACGATGGACGATTCAGGTTTAATATTGCTGTATATGCGTAGCTTTACTCTTATGCTTGATACAACAGTAAAATCATACATTTTGGCATTGTTATTTATTGCCCCCTTAATGATATTGATTATAGGTGAATTTCGTCTGGGGTTAATCAGTCTGATTCCAAACCTTGCTCCAATAGCATTGGGTCTTGGCATTATGTATTTACTTAATATTCCTTTTGATATGTTTACCATGATGGTAGGTACTATTGCCATAGGTGTTGCTGTGGATGACACTATTCATTTTATGCATAGTTTCAGGCGTTATTACAGGGCAGGGAATTCTGCTGAAGTAGCAGTAAGCAAGACTTTACATACCACTGGCAAAGCATTATTGATTACTTCAGCTGCACTTTGTGCCGGCGGCGCAGCGCTCGCCCCGGCGCCTGACCTGCACGGCCTACTGCATCGCCCGGCACTGCCGATCGCCACTCGCCGGGCGAACGCCGACAACGAGCCAGAGCCCGCGATTTCGTAAGGTGAACGTCGTGCGAACGCCCGCCGATGCGCATCGACCCGACGACGACACGATCGACCTGGCGCGGTCCGTGGAGGACCTCGACCGGCTGCGAGTCGTCCTGATCCGGATCGCGCGTCGCATCAGGAGCCGCGCCCAGGGCGATTTCAGCCCGTCGCAGCTCG
>CBDUPD010000389.1:0-3281 GCA_965368985.1 uncultured Spongiibacteraceae bacterium
TTATTAGCAAGGTAATGCAGTGTATATCGGGTTTTCGATGTATCAGGCATTGAGACAGGGCGGCAGCAGTATAAGCCAGCATAAAACTGATGCCCAGTGTGCCGATGACAGGTGCCCATGAGCTGAGAGGTCCATCTAATTGCGAATAGCCGGCAAACAACCAGGGAAAGCCTGTCAGTAGCCAGGTACGTAACCATTCGCCTAGCATCCAGATGGCAGCAAACGCAAAAGTTGGGCCGCCTGTTGTTTTCCTGAAGAATCGATGGAAGCTGTATCCAAAAGGTATTATCAGGGATGCCAGAAAAAGATTAAATCCTGCGGTCATTATGCTGGCGAGAAAAGGTGAGGCGCCTCCATGGTCATGAATACTGACATAAACCCAGTATGATCCTGAGAAAAATATGCCACAGCCAAAATACCAACTGCGCCAGACAGTCTGTCTGGTTGTAGAGTCTATAAGTGCCCGATGAAAAACTACCAGTGCCGCGATTGCCAGTGGCCAGATGTTAAACGGGGCTAGTGAGAGTGTGATCAAAGCCCCGGCCAGAAACATCAAGCCGAACTCGGTTAATCAGGAATCTTTTGTAATAGAGGAGGGAGTGTCACGGGTGCTAAATATCTTATTCAGCGATGAGTAAGCGTAGAAGGTGAATCCTGCGATTGTCTGAATGAAGTACTTTAAAAGTAAACTGATCAATTGCGACAGCTTCGTTACGTTGCGGTACATGGCCGAGTTGGTGTGTGACCAGTCCGGCAATTGTGTCGTACGTGCTTTCATCAAGATCAGCATTGAACTCCTCATTAAAGTCTTCAATGGTGGTTTGTGCCTTAATGATATAATCGTTATCCGACAGTTTTTTTATGGATGCATCTTCTTCAACATCAAACTCATCTTCAATTTCGCCAACGATTTCTTCTAACACATCTTCAATGGTTATGAGGCCTGAAATGCCGCCATACTCATCAATAACCAGCGCCATGTGATTTCGATTGGTGCGAAAGTCGTTGAGTAGTTTGTTTAATCTCTTGCTTTCAGGTACGTGATTAACCGGGCGAAGGTATTTGCTGATGTCGAAGTCATCATTATCTTTTTGTACAACCAGTGGTAATAGATCTTTAGCGTGCAAGACGCCCAATACATCATCATTGGTCTCACCGACTACCGGGAATCGGGAGTGGCCTGATTTTATAACGTCAGGGAGAAACTCTTCAGGAGTCTGGTCAGCTTGAATAACAGTCATTTTAGTACGAGGAATCATCACATCCCGAACCTGAATATCAGTCACCTCCATGGCGCCTTCAATAAGAGTCCATTCATCATCATCAAGAATTTTGTCTTCCTTGGCTTGCTCAAGCATATCATTGATATCCTTGCGCGTTTTTGGAGTAGAGTTGAATATTTTTGAGATTTTTTCGATCCAGAAGTTTGCTCCTGAATCGTTGGAAGGTCGTTCTTCGCTGTTCATTGTTCTGCTGTTATTCCTGTTTAATGAGTGTCTATTATTCTATGTTGAAGATGAGTTATCTGCATAAGGTGCAGGATAACCTAATTTAAGCATAATATCGGTTTCAAGTGCTTCCATTTCAATAGCTTCATGTTCTTCTATATGGTTATAGCCCAACAAGTGCAGCATGCCATGTATTGTCATATGTGCCCAGTGTGCAGGCAAGCTTTTATGTTGTTGTTTAGCCTCTTCATTAACGACATCAGCACAAATGATGATATCGCCTAATAGGGGAATTTCCAGTTCTTCAGGAAATTCAGCAGGAAAAGAGAGCACATTTGTGGGCTTGTTCTGATTGCGATATTGCTTATTTAGTTCTGTGATTTCATCATTGCCAACCAGGCGAATGCTTACTTCGTGGTTAACAGAGCTATTTGCCAGACAGGCGGCAATCCAGCGCCTGAACTCGTCATCAGACGGGGCGTCGGGTATTTCAATAGCGTGTTGGATATCAACCGAGAGGGTCATCAGCTTTAGTTGTTACCCTTGTCATCAGTAGCGTTTTCCCGGGCTTCATAGGCTTCAACAATTTTCTGTACCAATGGATGGCGTACAACATCTTTCGACTGAAAATGGGTAAAGCTTATCCCGGGAACGTCACTCAAAACCTCGATAACGTGCTTTAATCCCGAGTGTACATGGTTGGGCAGGTCAATTTGGGTTACGTCTCCGGTAATAACGGCTGTTGAGCCAAAGCCAATGCGTGTTAAAAACATTTTCATCTGTTCGCGGGTGGTATTCTGGCTTTCATCAAGAATAATAAATGAATGATTAAGTGTGCGGCCACGCATATAGGCTAATGGAGCAATTTCAATAACATGTCGTTCAATCAGTTTTTCAACCCGTTCAAAGCCGATCATTTCGTAGAGGGCGTCATAGAGCGGGCGAAGATAAGGGTCGACTTTTTGTGATAGGTCGCCGGGAAGAAATCCAAGTTTCTCTCCGGCTTCCACTGCAGGCCGAACCAGCAGAATACGTTGAATTTGTTCTTTCTCCAGCGCTTCAACAGCACAAGCTACAGCCAGATAGGTTTTCCCGGTACCTGCAGGGCCAATACCAAAATTAATATCATTTTGCCGTACTGCCTGTACGTAATTTTTCTGGTTTTGACCTCGTGGTTTAATCAGGGCCTTGCGTGTGCGAATACTGGAGATAGAAGCTATTGTTTCATCGATTTCTCTGGCAATCGTATTATTGGAGGGCGTTTCTTCCATGCATGACTCCTGAAGCGAGAGGTGAATCAATTCGGGGGTTAGGTCGACGCCTTTATTTATTTCGCTATAGAGGCGCTGTAATATTCTACTGGCTGCGTGTACGTGGCTTTCGGCGCCTTCCACATGAAAGGTGTTGCCGCGATTATGGATGGTGACTTCAAGACGCTGTTCAATTTGACGGATATTGCCATCATACTGACCGCAAAGATTTGCCAGATTGCGAGCATTGTTGGGCTCTAGCGCGATTTGTTGTTTGGTTATGGTGTCTGGTTTCAAGTTAGTCAAAAAGTTGTTATCTCATTAATAATCGTAACGCATATTTGCGTTCAAGCAAGTGCAAAAGGCTATTTTCTAGCTGCTTATCAGCTTGCCGCGCAAGGAATTGGGCAAGGCTTCAGTAATTATTACGTCGGCAAAGTCACCGATCAGGCTGTGATCATCACAACTGAAATTAACCACGCGGTTGTTCTCGGTGCGGCCTTGTAGCTGGCCAGGGTCTTTCTTGGAGATACCAGTCACCAGAATACGTTGTGTCGTATCAACCATTCGACGACTGATCTGC
>CBDUPD010000390.1:0-3275 GCA_965368985.1 uncultured Spongiibacteraceae bacterium
AGACCCCCAATCAGCAGGATTCATCAAGTAAAAATCAGGAGCAAACTCTGCTGTTACTGCTTGATACTTCATTCTGTTAGCCAGATCAAAGTTATTATCAGCAGATACTACAGTAGCGTCTGTGTGATTACCTGTTGTAAGAATACCTGACAAGTTCGGGCTAGTGCCGTTACCTGCGATAACCTGAGTTTCAATGCGCTGATTAACACCATGCGACATACGTAAATCAATATACGACTGAAGCTGTGGAGCATCGTCAAGAATCTGCTTAGATGCCTTAATCCAATGAGCGATTGTTTGCACTGGCGCTGTCGCATCAGTGAAAGTCAATGCTGACTGTGGCTTAGCAGTACCTTCCGCTGTTTCAGCAGCGTTATTAGTCCAAGACAGCTCTTTCGTATAATGGATAAGGTTAGATGCAGTGTTACCAACCGGAACAGCATTACCCAAAACACGCAAACGTCTGAATGCACCACCGTAGATACCCGAAAGCTCATCACGATTAACAATAGTACTATCAGGAGTTAGCGGCGAACCACTAGAACCGATAATAGTATTTTTAAACTCGACCTTAGCTGATCGCTGTGAACCACTTTTCATAGCTTTGAACTGCTCAGACTCGATGAACTTAGCGCCCATTGATTTCTGTTCAACACCTTGATCAAGCTTAACGCCTTTTTGCTGTAATGATGTTACGGTATCGCTCAATCCAGTAATGGATTTTTGCAAATCTTCAAAGTCTTTACCCATTGCCGCCAAATCTGCAATAGCTTTCTTGCTTGATTCAACACCTTCATCAGCTTTGTTATTGGCAAGATCAAATTTTTCTGTGATCTGAGATTCTAAACTTTTAAATTCTTTTTCGATAATTTCTGTTACTTCAGGCATGATAGCCTCCTATGATAGTTTAAGTTTTTCAAAAGCGGCGCGTATCTCTTGAGCTTTATCACTATCACAGTGCAATACTCGTTTAACGGCACTTACTATCGCAGTAGTTTCCGTTTGTGAAAGGTTAAATTGCGCCTTCATTAACCCCTCAATCTCTTTCAGTGATTCGCATTTATGAAGCGCGGACTTAACTTGAGCTATTCTAGCCATATTATCCGCCGGTTCTTCAACAACACTAATCTCAATTAATTCTATTTCTTTCAATTCTCGAATAACACCGTCTTGATTTTCTTCTTTGATCATAAAACCAATAGAAAGACCATTCACCGCGCCATGTTTTAAGCTTGCTGCAACATTATCAGCTACGGAATGCTTAGGGGTTAACTCGCCCTCAACATACAACCCGCTCTCATCCTCTTTAATCTCTAGCCACTTGCCGATTATAGGGCCGTAATGATTCCAACGCATAAGAACAGGTCTAGAACGGTCTACAAGCGTCTTTGAATATGCACCTGGTATAATCTTGTCACCATAGCTATCAACGCCATTAAATACGCTTGCATAGCCCTTAATCGTAGTTGAGCCATCTTCATTTGGCGCAAACTTCCAGTCTACCGCGCTACTCTGTAATAGTTTCGTTTCCATTACCGCCTCCACTTATAGGCTTCATTGGTACAAATTCTTGATTTGCTTGGCTTGCTGGAACCATTGTACCATTTAAATATATATCGTCACCGCCTTCTTTTGGTGGCAAACCTTCTTGTTTTCTCGCTTCATTAGGGGTAAGTATACCAGCGTTTACCCCTTCTTTGTGCGTTTTGAACCTGGTTTCTGAATTTGCGCGCAACAAAGAATCAAAATTAAACTCTATTTCTCGTATATCCCAATCAGATGAAGGCATCAAAAACCGCTTTATACTTGCCTCTATGCGCTCAAGAAACGGTCTTAAGCCTAACTTGTACCAACCATCGACAATCTGCTCAATACCTGAGCCCCAAGCAGTAGTTCCGCTTGTATCGTTCACTAGCACAGATGGAACACCCATAAACCGGCATATATCTTCAACCTGAAAGCGTCTTGACTCCAGCATTTGCAAATCAGCAGGGCTTAAGCTTGTTTGTTGATATTTAAAACCAGCCTCAAGAACAAACAGCTTATCATTATTGCCCTCGGTCAAACCTGCAAAGTTCTCTTTTATTTTTTTACGCTGCTCATCCGTCAGTCTTTCATCAATAGTCAAAATACCGCTAGTCTTGCCACCATTGCCCGCCAACGTGGATACTCGGTTATCTATAGCTGTTGCTATGCCCACAGATTGACGCGCATATGATAAAGGAGACAGACCTATAAGCCCATTACCATAAAGCATAATGTGCCATACGCTATCATCGGCCAATATCTCTGTATCACCATTAGAATTTATATATTTATAGCCTATCGACCCGTCATCAAATAAGAATTTTTCAGTCTGACTATTCATAATCGGCAATAAGCCAATTATTTTACCATCAATACCACGCTGAATTTTAGAATAGCAATTACCATCTGCCGCCAAATTCAAAACAAGCGACTCAAAAAATTCTATTCTTGTCTGGTATCTATTAGGCTGATAGTTTAGAACACGCCATAATGGGTAGTTTTTATCAATTGTTTTTGAATCACCATCAATAAGAAAGGATTGTAAGGGCATTGCAGCAACGGTTTCAGCCGTTAATCTTACACATGCCCAAAAGGCTGACTGCTGCATAGCAGTATCAAACGTAACAGGAGCCGCCGCCGCTTGTGAATATCTCGCAGGGGTAGAAATTTGCTCGCCGTCTTTTCTCTGAGGGCTTGTATCATTCCTACCACGCCAACGAGTTATCCAATTAGCCATACTATATATCTACCGATAATAAGTTATTTAATACGTCTGATATATCAGGCCCGTTATCATTCATGCTGCGACCTAATGCCATAATCAAAGAGATAACCCCGTCAATTTTATTCTCTGGACGTTCTTTGCGAGGGTAAACATTCTCTTTAGCATCCTCTTTAGCAACAACATTTGATATCATCCATGTCATTACAGGGTCATTATTATGCTGTATATTCTGCGCTCTAATAATCGCATCTAGCGTCTTCATCGGATCGCTAAAATTCTGCACCGTTGCCCGCATCTCAACAACCGGAACACCCTCAGACATCAATTCAGTTACCAACATTGTAGCCTGATAAGGGTCATAAGCCACTTCTTTTATCTCAAACAAGCTAGACAACTCTAGTATATCACGCTTTATATGATTAAAGTCTATTATATCACCGTCCGTTATGGTAAGCCAACCATCACGCATCCAACCCTGGTAATGCTCATTGACACCATTCTCAATAGCGGCCTCCGGTAAATA
>CBDUPD010000391.1:0-3274 GCA_965368985.1 uncultured Spongiibacteraceae bacterium
AATAAAATGTTAAAACATGAAATACGAGAAAAACACAGAGTATTACGAGGGGCTTGACAAGAGAACAAAAGAGTATAAAGATTGGAAAGAATGGTATGACGCACTGCCTAAAGGACTTGGTGACACCGTTGCTAGCATCACAAAGTCCGTTGGTGTAGATAAGTTAGCTGACAATATAGCAAAAAAACTAGGATACGAGGATTGTGGATGTGATGAGCGAAGGGAAAAACTTAACAAGGCGTTCAGATACCATAGGCCTAATTGCTTAGAGGAAAGTGATTTCGTGTATCTATCTGAATTTCTAACTGAAAGCAGGACTAGAGTGACTCATAAAGAGCAAGAGAAGTTGCTTGGAATATATAATTATGCTTTCAATAAGGCATTAAAACCAACAACCTGTGGCGGATGCTTGAAAAGGGTGGTGAATGAGCTTAAAACATTAATGAAAGCGCATAAGGCATGAGCAAGGTAAGGTTAAACCTAACAGTTCCATCGGAATTAAGCGATATAACGCTGGAACAGTATCAAAAGTACATGAAAGTGGTCGAGGTCAATAAAGATGTCGAAGATGCTACTGATTTCCTTAATTTAAAGGCTTTGGATATATTTTGTGGTATAGACATAAAAGAAAGCTACAATCTACCCGTAAAGCACTTCATGTTCGCATTGGAGCAACTTGAGACCTGTTTTAAGGAGGAAACACCTCTTGTAAGGAGATTTAAAACAAGGGACAACTCAGGAAAAGAGCATGAGTTCGGAATGATACCCAACTTAGAGGAAATGACCATAGGTGAATATACCGATTTAGAGAAATATATATCTGATTGGGGTAATATGCACAAGGCAATGGCCGTATTATTTAGACCTATAAAGACGGTATTTCCAAAAGATATGTATGAGATATATGAATACGAGGGTAGTGGGGAGTATGCGGAGGCTATGAAAGAGCTGCCTGTTAATATTGCACTAGGGGCGATAGTTTTTTTTTATCGTTTAGGGATGAAATTATCCGAAAATATGATGGATTATTCAAAGAATCATCCGGAGATACAAAAGAAGCTGAACGAAGATTTGGCAAAAGGTGGGGATGGTACTCTTCTTTCTATGCTTTATGCAAGGGAGACCCTACTAGACTCCATGAATCATCTAAAATTCCACTCCATACGGCACTGATGTTCCTTATGTACGAAGCAGAGAAAAACGAACTAGAAATAAAAAGTATAAAAGGCAATGAATGAAGTATATAGGGTATTAGACAGCATAAGAGACCATTTTAGGAACGATGGTATAACCAAGACGGTATCCTATGGTGAGCTTCCGATAGTCGATAGTGATAAGACGACAATATTCCCATTAACACACTTCGACATGGTAAATGCGGTATACGATAACAACACGATAACGTTCAATATCAATGTACTTGCGCTGGATATTGTGAACGTGAACAAAAACAAGGAGACTGAAGATGTTTTCTTTGGGAACAATAATCTTCACGATGTTTATAATACCCAATTCGTTGTAATAACAAAACTAATAAACTCATTGAGGTCTGGAAGCCTTAATAGCGTGAATATAATGCTAGGTGAAGAGCCAACGGCAGAACCGTTCGAGAACAACTTTGAGAATATGCTGGCAGGATGGTTGGTTCGTGTCGAGGTTGTTGTGCAGAACACAGTAGGAAGTTGCGATGGCTGCTAAGACAATAAAATTCAATAAGACTGAATCCGCATTAAGAACATGGGGGTTTGACTTTATTGATACACTTAGGGCACAGATGAAGATAGATAAAACACACGCATCTGGAGACACAGGAAGAAGTATAGAAAGTAAGGTTACGGGAACTAGACTTGAAATATTAGCAAGGTCAAGAGATGATGTATCTATATTAGAGGCTATAGATAAAGGGACTAAAGGGTATAAAAAACCACCATCCTCAAAGAATATAGTCGAATGGATGAAGTCTAAAGGAATACGCCCTAGAAGAAACGGTAAGATTGTTAAAAGCGCAGAGTCAAATTACAATAGGGCTGCTACGGCAATAGCAATGGCAATAATGAAGAACGGCACTATAAAGAGATATGGAGGAAAAGGGAGTGGTGTGCTTGACTTTACGTTCAACAGGATGGAGGGTGAGTTTGAATCACAGGTTTTAGGTGCATATTTAATGGACTTAGAGGATTTTATTAATAACAATACAAAAAGAGTGGTGAAATGATAAATTTAAGAAGCCCTTATTTTATTAAAAAGGCAGTGGCCAATCTAACGCAAATGGATGTTAGCATATCCACATATACTGGTACTAGGGGTACTGATGAGCCAGCAGCACAATATACACTATCCGCCACAGCTATAACACCACCAACTGGTGCGCCATACGCCATTATAGATATATCTGAAGTAGCTAGGGACTACATGGAATCAACATTCTACAATCTTTATTTGTGCACTAATGTTTGGGTGGCTTATCAAATAACAACATACATAAGCGGTGTTGCCCAGACCCCAGAAGCGGTTGTTAGACTTGGTGGTTTCGATGGTTACAATTATTTCGAAGAAGGGTATCGTGGCAATACAGCTACACATAATGTTCCAGATGTATTACAATCAAATTCAATTATATATAGAAAATACGGTGAAACCATGAGAGTTCCCGTTTCTCAGACAAATGTAACCAGTGTTCAATTTAAATATGAAGGGGCTATTGTGGACACAGACACGATAACGTCGATTGTATCTGAATCAACTGACATGATACAATATGCGACTTGCACCACACTTAATTGTGACCAAGTTGTTGTTAATGGGCTTATATCATACCAAATACCAGTAGTAACAATAGAAGATTGCAAATATACATCGCAAAAAATAGTTTTTATAAATAAGTTTGGTGCATTGCAGGATTTATGGTTTTTTGGAAGTTCTACATCAAGTATATCAACAAGTAGCGAAACATATAAGGCTAATATAATAGACTACAATCTATATAGCACATCGACACACCATAAAAAAATACTAGACAAAAATGCATCTGAAACAATATCCATAAACTCTGGGTGGTATCCAGAGGAATACAATGAGGTGTTCAGACAATTGCATTTGAGCGAGAAAGTATGGGCTATAGTTGACAATGTAGCACTGCCAGTCAATGTTTCCGATAATGGAATGGAATTTAAGACCAAACTAAATGATAAGCTAATAAACAATAGTGTGACCTTTGAGTTTGCCTTTGATAAATTAAACAACATAAGATAAGTATATGTTTAATACAGAACTA
>CBDUPD010000392.1:0-3263 GCA_965368985.1 uncultured Spongiibacteraceae bacterium
CAAGAGCTTCTTCAGCTTGAAGAACAGTTCCCGGAATTAATTTCACCTGACTCACCATCTCAGCGAGTGGGTGGATCTCCGTTATCTGCATTCAAGCAGGTAACACATGAAGTCCCCATGTTGTCATTGGATAATGTTTTTGATGAGGAACAATTACTCGACTTCGATCGCAGGATTAAAGACCGGTTAAACCAGCAAGGTGACATCGAGTATGCATGCGAGCCTAAGCTGGACGGCATAGCTGCAAGTCTATTGTATCAAAATGGCGTTCTGGTACGAGGGGCAACTCGAGGAGATGGCACGACAGGTGAAGATATTACCCAAAATGTTCGTACGATTGGATCTATTCCGCTCAAGTTGAAAGGAGAGGGTTGGCCTGATGTGTTGGAAGTGCGGGGTGAGATATATATGCCCAAGTCCAGCTTTAATGCCTTGAATGAAGTCGCGCACCAGAAAGGTGAAAAAGGTTTTATGAATCCGAGAAATGCTGCTGCCGGTAGTTTGCGGCAACTGGATTCATCTATAACGGCTAGCAGAAAGCTTGAGATGTGCTGTTATAACGTGGGGTTGGTTGAGGGTGGACAATTACCGGAAAAGCACGATGCAGTACTGAAGCAATTAAATCGCTGGGGATTCAGAATTAATCCCGAGATGCGGGTGGTTAACGATATTAATGAATGTGTTGACTATTATCATCAGTTGGCCGATAAGCGTGACCAGTTGGCGTACGATATTGATGGTATTGTTTTTAAGGTAAATAGCCTTGCCTTGCAAGAGCGTTTGGGTTTTGTGGCAAAGGCGCCCCGTTGGGCAACAGCGCATAAGTTTCCTGCTCAGGAAGAAATGACAAGATTGTTAGATGTTGAGTTTCAGGTGGGGCGAACAGGTGCTATTACGCCTGTTGCCAGACTTGAACCCGTATTTGTCGGTGGAGTTACTGTTAGTAATGCAACGCTACATAATGCTGACGAAATTGAACGTCTCGGCGTCAAGCTGGGTGATACTGTGGTTATACGTCGTGCTGGAGATGTTATTCCCAAGGTGGTTTCTGTTGTACTGGATAAACGTCCGGAAAGTGCAAGTGAAATTGTATTTCCTCAAGCATGCCCGGTTTGTCACTCTGAGATTGAACGTGTAGACGGGGAGGCAGTAGCACGCTGTACAGGCGGTATTGTTTGCGAAGCTCAATCCAAGCAGGCAATAAAGCATTTTGCCTCCCGAAAGGCTATGGATATTGATGGTCTGGGTGACAAAATTGTAGATCAGTTAGTTGATGAAAAGCTTATTCATAATGTGGCTGACCTGTTTGATATTTCTGCACAGCAGATTGCGGGTCTTGAACGTATGGGTGAGAAATCGGCATTGAATTTAATTGATGCTATCGAGAAGTCCAAACACACAACGCTAGCCAAATTTCTATTTTCTTTGGGTATCCGGGAGGTTGGTGAGGCAACAGCTCAATCTCTGGCAATGACTTTTAGAAATATTGAGGGCTTGGCTTCGGCAGACGAAGAGGCTCTGCAAAATGTTGATGATGTTGGTCCGGTCGTGGCAAAACACACGGTTAATTTCTTTGCCAATGTAGATAACCGGAAAATTATTGATCGATTGCTGGATGCAGGGGTGAGTTGGCCTGAGCCGGAAAAACCTGACGAAAATCAACAACCACTACTTGGGCAAGTTATTGTTTTAACAGGTAACCTTGAGAGTATGAGTCGTGTTGAGGCAAAAGAACGGTTGCAGGTGTTGGGTGCGAAAGTCACCGGCTCTGTTTCTAAAAATACAGATCTTGTAATTGCTGGTGCAAGCGCCGGTTCAAAATTGAGCAAGGCAGAGTCTCTGGGAATAGAGGTTCTCGATGAGCAAGGATTTATAAATTTGTTAAATCAAGGGTGAGTTGATGCTATTTCAAAATAAAGGCTTACCCAGATTGATATCTGTTTTACTTCTTGCCCAGTGTTTTTCGGCGTATACAACTTCCCCACCAAAAAATAAAGATAATGTCTGCGAGATTTTTAAAGAGAAAAAAGGCTGGTATAAGGATGCTGTAAAAGCGAGGGAAAAATGGGGTTCATCTATTCATACCATGATGGCGATTATTCATCAGGAATCCCGTTTTGTTGCAGATGCCAGACCACCAAGAAAAAAAATACTGGGTTTTATTCCCGGCCCAAGACCCTCTTCAGCCTATGGATATCCTCAGGCAAAGGATGAAACCTGGGAGTCTTACGAGAGGTCAACCGGCAATCATGGTGATGATCGTGATGATTTTGCTGATGCCATGATGTTTATTGGTTGGTACAACGATCAAAGTCATCAACGTAACAAGATCCCAAAATATGATACCCATAATTTATACCTTGCTTATCATGAGGGGCAGGGTGGTTTTGAGCGTAAAACCTATGTTAACAAACCCTGGCTAACCAAGGTTGCCAAAAAAGTTGCTTCTCAAGGGTGGCGATATAAAAAACAACTGGATGGTTGTGAAAAAGAGTTGAAAAAACGTCGCTGGTTCTTCGGTCTTTTCTGATTTTCATTTATTAAAATCCTTTCATAATTAACCCTTAGTAGGTAGTTCGTAAGTGCTTTTTGGCTATAGCTGTGTCTATACTGTGAATGGTGCCATTTTGCTGTGTTTTTTTAATAATTATTGCTGAAATTTTATAGCACTTATGGAACAATTACGGCCGACCTGAAACCTGTCCTGAATGTTGTTTTTTTGGTTTATCAGATCAATAAAAATTGGCGCCGAAAAACGCGTGTTAACTCTATAAATTTCGTCAGGAAATTACCTTGAAGCCTACAAATATTAAAGACCCGGAGTACTTCCACAAGGTGGTGGATTGCCAGTACGCATGTCCGGCTCATACCCCTGTTCCTGAATACATCCGTTTGATTGCAGCTGAGCGGTATACTGATGCTTATTTTGTTAACTGGGAGTCAAACGTATTTCCCGGTATTTTGGGTCGAGTTTGTGATCGCCCATGCGAACCTGCTTGTCGTCGTGGTCGTGTTGAAGAAGAGCCGGTTGCTATTTGTCGTTTGAAGCGTGTTGCTGCTGATAACAAATCTGATGAAGAATTTAATAAGCGTTTACCTGAAATTCCTGAAAGTAATGGCAAGCGTATCGCCCTGATTGGTGGTGGTCCGGCATCATTAACTGTTGCTCGTGATTTGGCTCCGTTGGGATATGAAATTGACCTGTATGATGATCAGCCTGTTGGTGGCGGTATGATGCGCAGTCAGATTCCTTCATTCCGTCT
>CBDUPD010000393.1:0-3263 GCA_965368985.1 uncultured Spongiibacteraceae bacterium
AAGCCAGCTGAATGAAGAAGATACACAGCGCGTAGAAACGATTAACCGATCAGCATTTTCCTTATTGCATATAATTGATGATATTCTGGATTTCTCAAAAATTGAATCAGGAAAAATGCAAGTAGAAGAGATTTCTTTGTCAATTCGAGATCTGGTCGAAGATGTAACGCGTGCATTATTACCTAACGCCCTAACTAAAAAACTTATGGTCGATCTCGCTATCGACCCCGGTATACCCAAAGGCTTTATTGGTGATCCTGGAAGAATTCGTCAGATATTATTTAATTTGATTGGCAATGCCATCAAGTTCACATCAAATACCAGTGAAAAACAGGGCAGAATAGCAATTACTGTTGACCAGACAGGTTTTCGCAATAATAAGGCGACGATTGTTATCCGGGTGAAAGATAATGGTATCGGTATGTCAGAACAAGACGTCAGTCGTATTTTTCAGCCATTTTCACAGGCAGAGTCATCGACAACCCGCCGTTTTGGTGGAACAGGTCTGGGGCTTGTTATTTGTCAAAATCTGGCAAAATTAATGGAAGGTGAGATACATCTCAGTTCACGTTCAGGTATTGGTTCAACATTCATATTAACACTTGAATTACCCGTTGCCAGTGAAAATGATAGTAGCTCAGATCCTGAAATCAGTGGGTTGAATATACTGTTCTGGAACCCGGTTCGAGTCCAGTCAGAAAGTGTTGTTGAGCATCTGTTGGCGGCAGGCGCTTTTGTACATACTGTTTCACAGGTTGAGAGTGTTATTGCCAATATATCAAAAAGTAATGAAGTCGACCTGTTGCTGATTAATTATGAAAGCATTGAGAATGTTGAGGGGATAATCGATATATTGCTTGAGATCAGGCCTGACTTGCGTTGTGTTGTGTTAATTGATAGAGAACAGAGTTTTTCCGAGAATCTTCTGATTGAAAATATGGTGATTGTAGAAAAAGCCCCGGTTTTATTCTCATCACTTATACGTGCTGTTGCAGTTGTTATGGAGCGTATAAAGTTAAATATTGAGTTTGATCTTCAAGCCGATAGTGCACATAGATCGCTACCGACTATTGATGAAGCAGAAAGTAACAATATGCTTATTCTTGTGGCAGAAGACAATTTAACTAATCAGGAGGTTATAAAGCAGCAGTTGGCCAACCTTGGTTATGTCTGTGATATAGCTGATGATGGCCAGATTGCACTAGAAATGTTTGGTAAAAGGCAATATGCATTATTGCTAACCGATTGCCACATGCCTGAAATGGATGGCTTTCATCTAACAGAAGCCATTCGTACTAAAGAAAAAGATGACGGTAGCCGTATACCTATTATTGCTGTTACTGCCAATGCATTAAAAGGAGAGGCTGATAGATGCCTGAAGGCTGGTATGGATGACTATTTGTCGAAACCGGTTGAGTTAATAAAGCTGGGGAAAATGCTTCATCGTTGGCTGCCACAAAAAAATCATCCTGATAATATTGAGAGTATTAAGCATAAAACACAGGGTAATAGCGGTTTGTTGGGTGACCTGCCTATAGATACATCTGTGTTAAAGGCACTTATCGGCCGGGATGACCCGGTAGTATTTAAAAAATTACTGATAAGATTTTATGAATCTTCCAGTAACGATATAAGTCAGTTTATCAAGAGTTTTGATGAGAAAAACTACCAAAAGAATAGCGAATTTGCGCATAAGCTTAAGTCATCTTCTCGGGCCATAGGGGCAAATCGGTTAGCAGATATTTTCGAAGACCTGGAAAGAGATGCTAAACAGGGTACATATACAAAAGATGCTATTATTGAGTTGAAGAAGCAGTGGCAGATTCTGGAAAATTATATACAAACAACCTATCTTGCCAATGTATGATGAAAAAAATTAGTCAGCACTATATAACTATAAAACTGAATATTGATTATGGATAACCATTATATGAATGAACAAAGGATATTGATTATTGATGATGATGACTTTATGGCGGAGTTGTTATCAATAACACTCAATAATCTGGGTTATCAGCATGTATCCATCTGTATAGATGGAAGAGATGGAGTAGAGAAGATATTATCCGATACTGTTGATATTCTTATTCTCGATTTAAATATGCCAGGGATGAGCGGGATGGATATTCTGATCAGGCTTGAAGAGTCTGGATACCAGGGTGGTATTGTCTTGTTTAGCGGTGAAACGGAAAGCGATTTTCATCAAGCCAGAACATTTGCAGAAGAACAGCAACTTAACATTCTTGGCTCATTACGAAAGCCGGCTACAGCCGATGATGTGTTCAGAGTTCTTGGGGGCGGTGTTTAGTCGCTAAATAGTGAGCTAGGTTTTTAATGCAACAAGTTGTTCATTGGCTTCACTGAAAATTTTTATATTCACATTATCACCGTTGGCAAGACTGACTAGTTGGGACCTGGCCTGTTCCAAATCAACCCCTTTTTCCTGAAGGAATTCCAGTAATTCGTTAAATTTTAATCTTCGCTGTATGCCTGTTTCCGAGAAGTCTCGTCGATCTCCAAAATTGCTGAGAAGAGTTGATCCGCAGGTACAATTTCTGAATATTTCGATTATCATGGAGCCGTCTTCTTCTTCCGCTACTTTAATGCCATTGTTGTTGACCTTTACAGTATCGAGTAAGAAACTTTCTGGTGTATTAAAAACTTTACCACAGTTATTGCAGGTTTTGGGGTATAAAGAGGCCTCCAGCGTCTCAAGGCCTTTATAAAATCTTTCAAAATCTCTTTGGTTATCATCCATGATAAGTTTCCAGTGGTTAATTTATACTTCAAATAAAATTTTTAATTCGTTGAGCTGTTCATCCATTTCAAAATCAATATATTGTGCTAACAAATCAAGAAGAATAATCGCATTTACCGGTGCATCTGACGTATCGACTTCTCTAAGCCTGTGTGCGAAACATTGGTTCATTATGCGAAGATTCTTGTAATCAATAGCAAGGTCATCTGTGTCAATATGATCAATTTTTTTATCGCTCAGCTCGAAATATTTTCTGAGCATATAAAAAGAGAAGGTTCTGGATAATGTATCCATCTCTGTTGAAAGTGGTAAGTGGAATATCCCCATAGGTTTTAAAAACCGGGTTTTTGGGCATGGGCTTAAAGAGCAAACAAGCCCGAGTAATGAGCTAAGTGCCCGCTGCATGGTGGTATTCGATGTGGTAATGGTGTCATTTTTTGAGACTTCGAGTTTAACACTCTCGTATGAATCTTTAATGGATAAGTCAGAAAACAAAAATGAAATA
>CBDUPD010000394.1:0-3261 GCA_965368985.1 uncultured Spongiibacteraceae bacterium
CCTGGTAGAGACCCAAGGTGCGGTTGATCAGATGGTAGCCTACCTGCATCAGAGAAACATCAGATCATTGTTTGATACACCGCGCCACCGGCCTGAATTCAGTAAGGATGATGAACATACTTATTACCAGGTTATGTTTGAATCGCCGGAAGGCCCCGTCCCAGTGGATACGGGTTTCATTGTCTATAATCAGCCAAACTATCCAAATCTGACCGCTCTTCTGAAGCTGTTGAAGGTGAAATAATTCATGGTACAAAGAGAAATAATACCCTCACTGGAACAGAGGGTGATGATGAAATTTACGCTTATAACGGTCACGATACAGTTTATGCTGGAGGTGGTGATGATTACGTTGATGGAGGTAATCACATTGATAGAATCTACGGTGAAGCAGGTAATGATACTCTCGATGGCGGTAAATATGGCGACACTATTGATGGCGGTGAAGGTGATGATATTATTTATGGTGGTTGGGATAGTGGAGATGACACCATAACTGGTGGGCCGGGTAATGATACTATTGATGGTGGTAGTGGTCATGATACCTACGTTTTTAATGCAGGCGATGGCATAGATACCATTATTGATATGGATCAGTATACAAATACACTTATCTTTAATAGTATTTCTACAGATAGTATTTGGTTCACTCGCGTGAATGATGATGTAGTTATTAACATTCTTGGTACAACTGACCAGATAACAATTCTTAATTGGTATACTGCTGCACCATTAAGCAACAATTATAAAATTCAATTTATCAAAGCTGGAGTCGCTTACGTAACACCGGCTATGGTAGAACAGCAAGTGTTAGATATGGCTGCTTATCTCATTCCTGCTAATGTAGCTTCTAAGCCTCCAGAGCTAATAACAGCGTGGACTATAGATCTTTAAAGTATAATAAATAATTACGGGGCTTTATGCTCCGTTTTTTTAGGTGAAAGTTATGAATAAACATTTTAATTATTTTTTTAAAATCATGATGATGTTAATTGGTGTATGTTTAGTAGTTATTCTATCAATAATTATATACTTCGGTTTATGGTGGAAAGGAGTAAGTAATAATCCAGATTTTTATGCTGTCCCGAGTGTTGATACCTTGATGTGCAATAACGAAATTGTCTTTCCTATTAAAAATGATAAAGATGCACTTTGTTTTGCTTTTAAAGATAAGAATATTCAAACATCAATGAGAGAAAAAGAAAAAGAGAGAAAGTATTTTAAAGCGTGGGAAATAAAAACCACTTACAACGAGATCGAAAAAAACTGGCATATCCAAACAAAAGAATCAGGCTTTATCCCTCTTACTTGTAATTCATATTTCACAGAATCTGGCGAGGCTATAAAAACTAGAACCTATCCAACATATTTTGATGAAGATGGTAACGTTTTAAAAACAAGAAAAGAAAGAAGATACTATGCTTCTAAAGGAGGAAAAATAAAAGAAACTAGATCAGCAGAAGAGAAATATTTCAGTTCTTGTGGACATAGCAAATAAGGGTATCGCCGGTTTCTTTTGGGTGATAATTATTTAGTGTTTTTTCCTTTGATACTGCAAATGGATCAGGCGCGATTAATTTATGGCTTTTCCCAGTCTGATTGATTTTCTCTTAATACATCAAACCAGGTTTGGTGTGATCAATGGTGATCAATGGGGTCAGACTCGATTGAAATCTTTAGAGCGTCGATCTCCGCCTCGCTTAACCGGCTCCAGCTGCCGAGAAACTTGAATGGCAATCTTCTTTTTAAAATAATCGCCTCCCAGCACCCAGGACTTGTTCGTAGCTTCTCGAATATCATCCAGCGATTTCTTACTTATATGTGAATCAAACAAGCCTCGATACGCTGATTGCCGTAAGTCATCATTACATCCTAAATTTTCATATAAGAAATGTTTTGTAACTAAGTCACTAAAATCACCTAACGCGTTATTACGATAACTTGACCATGGATATTCAGCAGGGTGCTCTACCATATTAGCTCTTACTGGATTCAATTCTATATATCGATAGCAGACTAACAAATACAGGTTACTATCAATCAAAGATGCTTTGTATCGCCCCTCGAATAAAGTACCCGTCCTGAAATAAGTAAGATTGAAATACTGTACATAATACCGACCAACATTTTGTATTACTTTTGAAATACCATCCTCTCTCCAAGGAGTAATCAATAAATGTACATGGTTCGTCATCAGAACATATGCATGCAAATCACATTCATAATGTTTTAGAGCAGAACCAAGTTTTTCAAGGTAGAAATTATAGTCATCATCTGAATAGAATATTGCTTCTCGATTATTACCTCGAATAATTACATGCTGAGGAAAGCCTGGAATTACAAAACGTGGCTGCCTTGCCATTACTGATATCCTTATCAATTGTTAATTTCACAAGGGTAATTCTTATTTTGATAGCTTGGTATTACACAAATGAACTATAAAACTACATTTCAATCGAGTCTGACCCCATTGATGCATTGATGTATTGATGCAATGATCGAGTCTGACCCCATTGATGTTTCAATCGAGTCTGACCCCATTGATGTGTTCGCCTGCGGCTGGACCTCCAAACCGCTACGCGGTTTTCCGGCCCATGCCAACGGCGTTAAATCTTAAAACTTGCACAATTTCTCGTACAAGTTATACTTGTCCAATATATTGTACGTTTACGGGGTGCCGCCATGAAAGTTGTTAATTTTTCAGAAGCAAGAAATCACTTAAAAAGTGTTTTAGATCAAGTGGTTGCTGATGCTGACTGTACCATTATTTCTAGACGAGATGCTGATGATGCTGTTGTTATGTCTTTAGATCATTACAACAGCCTGATAGAGACTGTACACCTACTAAAGAGTCCAGCTAATGTTGCTCACTTAGAAAAATCTATCGATCAATATCGCAAGGGAAAAACTAAAGAGCGTGGATTACTAGATGCTTGATATATTAGCTTGGACCAAAGAATCCTGGTCGGACTATACCTACTGGCAAACCCAAGATAGAAAGACTCTAAAGCGTATAAACAAGCTAATTCTAGATACACAAAGATCTCCTTTTGATGGTATCGGTAAGCCCGAACCACTAAAGGAAAATCTTGCTGGATTCTGGTCAAGACGTATTGATGATAGCAACAGACTTATTTACGCAGTAGATGACAATCAACTAACAATAATATCTTGCCGCTATCATTATGAAAAATGATTTAACAAGGTTAGGCACCATCACGCGCAGGCGCGTTGGGCCTTCGTGGCTTCGCCACTCGGCCG
>CBDUPD010000395.1:0-3255 GCA_965368985.1 uncultured Spongiibacteraceae bacterium
TGAGCGCTATTTTCATAAGGTATCGACCTAAACATTTGTTGTTTAGACGACAGTATCCTCAGAAAATACGCTCAAACTTTGATCTAGGTAAACAAACTGGTAAAAAAGGTATATTTATCACTAATAACGGCCCGATATATTGAAGGCTACATAAGCTGTTCCGAAAATTACACCATGGCTTTTGGTGGGCCAGAAAAGTATCTGGAACACCTTCCCCGGTCATTCCCAAGTAGGAGGTAACCTGTTAGCAGGATGACTCAGAAGTGTCAAAGATGCAGACTCATTGCCTGTTTCTTGTGATGGCAGCTAAACGCTTGTGGGTTCCAGCCATTCATTTGTCTAATATTTGAAATTCTTATGACCAAAGAGTTCGGCCACGAGTTGCTACTCAAAAATAGATAAAATCGCTTTTCAATAGCTGCGGTTCAGAATGGTTGAACTGCTGCTAACGGGTGATTTATGTAGGTTGGTGGTAAAGAATGAACCCCAACACATGCCCACCAACAATACGCTGGGGTTCGTAAACTCACCCCAATGCCTACGCGCTATTCAGCACTAAAAAGTAATCCTTCCCGATAGCGGCTGTTCAAAATCTAAAAGCGCCCATTCAAACCCTCCAGACGCCGCAAGAAGTGGCCCCAACTGCGAAACAGATGAGGTGCACTTGCTTGCCTTGCTATGAGCTTTATACCATAATTAGGTATAAATTGGTATTTTAGGTAATATTATGAGCAAGAATACAAGTATTACATTGGGTGAGCATTTTGATGGGTTTATTGCCAGCCAGATTAATAATGGGCGATTTGCCTCTGCAAGTGAAGTGGTAAGAGCAGGCTTGCGTATGCTTGAGGACAATGAAGAGAAGATAAAGACTTTGAGGCATTTGCTTGAAGAAGGCGAACAAAGTGGTACGGCCGAATATAGCTATGAAAGCCTTATGAATGAAATTGATGATGAACTTGGTTAATGAAGTCATTTACTTTAACTCATAAAGCCAGGGCAGACATAAAATCAATTTATATTTACACCCACAATCGCTGGGGTAAAAAGCAACGTGAAATATATGCGAAGCAATTTGACGATGTATTTCATATGCTTGCAGAAAACCCTGAAATTGGAAAAGAATGTGACTATATAAAATCAGGGTATAAAAAATTTCCTAATGCCAGTCATATTATTTTTTATAGAACAATCAATAATGATATGATTGAAATTGTTCGTATTCTTCACAAGCGAATAGATGCTCGTGCTCAACTAACTACCTCATAACAAGCCTGTAGAAAAACACTGAAAACAGGCTTTAAGCCATCCAGCCCGATCAAATCGGTTCACTACACCCCCTTCAACAGACAAGTACATTTGTTATCTATTTCTCCCTGGAATAACCAAACAATCCTGTTCCGTAATAACTATTCACATAAATGTATTTTCTAATAGGCAGTTTGATTAATAATAAAATAATACCTACCGAATAAAAGCACCAGACAGCCGCAAACTCATTAGAGCTACTTGATGTTAATATGGCAATCGCTGGCCCCATTACCACACCATAAATCGTTGCTCTCCATGAACCATAAAGTAGCGGTAAAACAAATACGGTGGCAAAATAGGCGCGATCAAAATACCAGTTATAACCGGCAACAATCGCCCATTCAATATGCCAGCTACCAGAGTGCGAACAGGTCTCAGGCCCACAGAAAGGCACCTTGTATAAAATGTGTTTCAACATTGGCACATAGTAGGTAACTTGATAACAATAGAACTTCCACTCCAGAGGCATGATACGTATTAACATGGCAACCGTTGCTAACAGGCAGATGGCATAAACATAGTTCTGAATTTTTTTACGCCGATGATCAGGAATAAAATGCATGGCAATCGCATTAAAGAAAAACGGTTGAAACGAGACATGAATATAGGAGAGCATCGTAGCCCAATAATTCCCGGGATTCTGGCATTGATCAACAACGGTATACGTATAGGCCTGTAATACTTCTATCAGGGTAAAGTACAACAAGGCACCACAAAGCACCTTGGGCTCACCCTTTTTATAAAAGTAAACTGAACCAACGGCACCTGCTACTGCAAGAGCTGCAGATACCTCACCATTCCAACACATAGATTATTCCAACTAACAAATAGTTTATTATTATTCTTTCTTGTCGTTATGCGTACTAAACACATAGGTAGAGCCATCTTTTTTAATGGCTATTACATCATACCTGTCTTTTCTATCACCCATTTCCATTCCGGGAGAGCCGATAGGCATACCTCCAAGGGCCAGACCTTTAATATCAGGTTTCTCTTTTAACAAACGGTTAACATCTTCTGCAGGCACATGCCCTTCAATCACATAACCACCTACCATACCTGTATGGCAAGAATAAAGCTCTTCAGGAATACCAAACTGTTTTTTATATTGCGCCACATTATCAACTTTGATTTCGTTGGCGCTTAACCCGTTTTCTGTAAGATGTGTTGCCCATTTTGTACAGCAAGCGCAGTAAGGGCTTTTATAAATCGTTATTTCACTTTGCTTAATTTCTTCTGAAAACACAAAAGTACTCATCAAGAGTAAAACACCGAGAAAAATTATTCTTTTCATTATTCCTACCTGAAACATTTTAAATATGACAATCGTTATCGGCTTACGCAACTATTCCCTTCTACTCGCCATTTAACAATAATATTTTTATCATTCACTTCAAAAAAAGTACGACACCAGTAGGTATAAGCATTACCGCCTGTCACCATCGTATCTGCATACATTTTGTCACCCACGGCATGATAGCGGGTATAAGTTTGTACCGGAGTAATATAACTATCAGAGGAACCAAATATATAAACGGTATTACCATTAGGCAACTTCAGAGAATTATGCGGGTAACCCCACTCATCAATTAATTGGTTAATATCCTGCTGCACCCACTCATTAAGCAATGCTTCATATTTGGCAGTTGTTGCACAACCAGCTGTTAACAATATCACCAACATCAATAACGTAACTTTTATTCGCATTTTCTCCACACCCGCATAGGCCTATATATTATTAGGCAACACAATAGGCATTTAGTTTATTACCATCAAGGTCACGAAAATAAGCGGCATATAACGCCCCTCTTGGCCCCGGTGCACCTTCATCAACAGCACCCAATGCGATAGCCTTATTATAAACAGCACTCACTTGCTCTTTATTATCAACCGCTAGCGCCACCATCACACCATTACCTATAGTAGCCTCATTACCATCAAAGG
>CBDUPD010000396.1:0-3249 GCA_965368985.1 uncultured Spongiibacteraceae bacterium
ATACCGCCACTATGGCCAACATAATTCAACCTTAACGCTTCAACAATTGCATCAGGAATTAACTCAGGCTTTTCTAACAACTCTTTTATAACTTCAGGGTTTGTCAATAATGCATACATTGAAAAATTCAAATAATGTGATGTTGTATCAGGGCCAGCGGTGAGCAATGAAGCAACAAATGCCATTACTTCATCAATAGAAAGATGATCGCCATCTTCATCAGCCGTTTGAACCAGAATGCTGATAAAATCATCTGTTGGGTTAACGCGGCGATCTTCAATAATACCACGCACAATTTCGATACCTTTATAAGCCAGACGCGTATCAGGTGGATCAATAGGCGTATAAGTCGCCATAATACTATCTGCCAGCCCTTTAAATTCAGCTCGAAAGTTCTGTGGAACACCAACCAGATCTGCAACAACTCTTAATGGCACTTCGTTAGTTACATCTATTAAATTGAATTCATTACCTAGCTCAGACAAGATCTCTTCAATAATTTTCTCAATTACCGGTTCCATTCTGGCAATATTTTTTGGCAAAAATGCCGGCTGCACCAAACGACGTATACGCATATGATCTTCATGCTCAAGCGACATCAATAAACTGGTTAGCAGTTTTTCAAGAGCATCTTTTTCACTATCAGGCTTTTGCTTTTGAGAAAATCGCCAATCATTAAAATTAACCGAAAACGAATCATTTTTTGCCATCGCAAAAACTTCATCCCTATTCAAAGAGCAAACCCATGCAGCAATTTTTGGACAGAAGAATATAGGATGATTACGACGCATCTCATCATTGACAGGATTAGGATCGCGATAAAAAACCTCTGCATCATCAGGGTTATACTTATTAAAGGTTGGCTTAGTCATCATGTTTTTGATGACATATAAACCAATATTAATTTTGGTTCCGAAACTTAATTCCATCATAGGTTTATTCTCGCTATGCCCATGTTTTATGTGCAGTTACTACTGAAAATGTAGACTAGAGTATATGTGTAATATGTACCATGTAAATTTAAATGCTGTTAATAAACAAAATGTCTTTTAATACTTACACTTTATAAAACACATAATTTATGGGTTGATCGCTAACTCTCTACCCAACCAGTGATATGTTTTGCAGCCTGATAGGCAAAAGTCATTGCCGGCCCCAGAGTAGAACCCGGCCCGGGATAGGTTGGCAACACTGCAGCCGAGCAGTTACCACAGGCATAAAGCCCTTCAATTGGTAGATCATTATTATCAACCACTTGCCCATTTTCGTTAGTAAGCAGCCCACCTTGCGTTCCAATATCACCTGCCTGTATATGCATGGCATAAAAAGGCGGCTTTAAAATTGGCCCAAGACATGGGTTAGGCTTCACATCAGGATCACCGTAATAACGATCATAAGCCACCTCACCACGATGAAAGTCTTCATCAACACCTGAACTGACAAAGGTATTAAAACGTTCAACAGTCTCTGTTAAGCCATCTGCATCAATGCCAACTTTCACGGCCAGTTCTTCAATAGTATCAGCATAAACGACAAAGCCTTCTTCTTCATAGCTTTTGGGTATCATGAAGTTAGGCCCCAACAACGGATAAACCTGATAATTATTCTTGAAATTATGATCAAAGATCATATACATTGGTATACAAGGCTCTTCTTCAGCATGCTTCTTGTAAAGCTCCATTTGAAACTGCATATAGTTTTGCGACTCATTTTCAAATCGTTTGCCTTTTTTATTAACAATAATTGCACCAGGCAATGACTGGCTAACAATACTGATAAATGGCCATTCTTTACCCGGTATACCCAAATTGGTGCACCACCAGGCATTTTCCATCAGGTGTATTTTTGCATTAACATCAATACCCGCCCTTATACCATCTCCCGTATTGGTTCTACAGCCTGCACTCCATTCAGCATTAGTTGGCTTTGGCAGATATTGCTCTCGCATCTGCTGATTTCTTTCAAACCCGCCAGAAGCCAGAATAACACCTTTATTGGTCTTCACACGCAGGGTGCCACCTTCTTTTTCAATAACAGCACCAACCACCTTGCCCTCTTCCATGACCAGTTCTTTAAATTCAGTCTCCAGCCACATGGGGATATTGCGATCTTGTAGAGACAGCCAAAAGCGTATAATACCTGCCGCCCCACAAGTTGTTCGCCGCGATTGTTTGTGGGTAAACACCCAGGCAAAATCAAAATAATAGGTGAACAATAAGCGAAGGGCTAAAAGCTGCCAGCCTTTCTTTTCACAAACAAAAGTTTGCCCCTCTTCCTGAGTAATTGCATACCGGTCTGCAATATTGATACAACCTGGCAGAAGATATTTATGATCTTTACCCATAACATCGCCACGAATAGGTACCGGTTCTATTGAACGATGCCCCTCTTTAGCGCCAGGCTGATCTGTATAGTAATCAGGATAGCTTGCTAACGACTGATATTTAACCTGAGTGTTTTCATGCAGATAATCAATAACCTTTGGCGCATTAGTTAGATAGGTATCGATCATTTTCTCGGAGACTTTATCTGCAGGAATCGTGGCTGTTAGATATTGTTTTGCCTCCTCAAAAGAATCCTGAATGCCAAGCGCTTTGGCATAGCGATTACAAGGCACCCATACACCGCCACCCGACATAGAACTGGTTCCACCAAACTGTTTACCTTTTTCAATAATCAATACATCGTTAACACCCATATCATATGAGCATATCGCCGCTGTCATGGCACCATTACCACTACCAACTACCAGAAGATCTACCGTTTTATCCCACTTCATTCAACGCCTTATTATCTAAAAACTGTTACTAGATGCTCATTAGACTTGCTTACTTCAGATAAAGATACTCTTCAGGATATCCATAAGCATTTGTAAATATTAGAAATATATTATTTGTTCAGTCACGAATTCGATTTGACTCCCTCATTCACAACGCTTTCATATTAACAGAATTCGTAAATGTGTAAATTCATATTGCCAATGTTTCATAAAGAGCCTTCTTGAAGAATAAATCAATCTTGTTCCGTAAGGTAAACTCTTTAACTCTACTTTCATTGCAAATGATGAGGAACGATAGTTTTCTGGAATTTTTTCAAATTAACCGGCGTTTATCTATCACGAGAGAGAAGTGTGTTTAAGGAAATATCAACGGCATAAAAAAACCTGAACTCGTGAAAGATCAGGTTTTTTTATATATGGCGGAGAGGGAGGGATTTGAACCCTCGATAGGGGATTAGCCTATACTCCCT
>CBDUPD010000397.1:0-3249 GCA_965368985.1 uncultured Spongiibacteraceae bacterium
ATAATGAACGGCCTGGTCCCATTTCAATAAATACACGCGAACCTTTGTCATACATTGCATTTATCAAACGTGGAAAATCAACAGGGTCACAAAGACATTTTGCAATACTGTTAGCAATCGCCTTGGTTCTTTGTGGCACAGGCAGATAACAGGAACTTGAATACATTTTAGTCGCAATACGATCTGCAACTTCCATGGTATAGAGCTCTTCCATATGTTCGTATTCTTTGAAAGCTGGCGCACTATGAATGGCATTAGCCATATCCAATGGCATTGCCCTGACACCCAGTTTTTTTATAACTCGCTGACAAGCTTCAGGATAACCGCCAATAACAAGACTATCCGGTGTGTTAATTATGGTGCAGTAAACACGGTCTTCATCAATACAGGCTTCGGCAACCTCTTCCGGTGTCGCCTTCATGGTATACGTTTCCCATAACAACTCGTCACCATCTTTGGCTGCTGGCAAATCCCAATGCTGACGAAGAGTGCGTAACTCACCGGTTAAACGGTGATTAAAAGTTTCAGATTCAGCAAGACGCTTGCTCATTTGCCCAGGATGCACCCAGCAACCCAGTGCTGCATACATACTAATTTCACCCATACTATAGCCGGTAGAAAACGATGCATTAACCTTGAAAACTTCTTCAAAAATCTTGGTAAAAACACAGGCAAATCCTACTCCACACTCAGCAATATCAGGAAGGCTATTACGAAGATTATGATCAAGCTCTTTTATTTCTTTAAAACCCAGTTTAACAATACTGCGAGGATTTAATATTTCATCTTTAAGGCTGGCACCTATATCATCGGCCAGTTTTGCTACTGGCTGATAGATTTCAGGAAACAGATGAAAAATATCTCTACCCAAACCAACCTAAGTGGCTCCAATACCCGGATACATAAAAGCCACATCTTCATCTTGACCAACCGGCTCTGATGTAAAAAAACTACCCTTGGGTGTTTTCCATTCTTCACTATTTGCAATCGCCTTCTGCACACCTTCTTTGGCAAGTGTGATCTCTTTTAAGAGCTCATCAGATGACTCAGCCAGCAAACACAATCTGTATTTGGCTTCTGACTGTTTAAAAGACTCATAATGTGTCTGAGCCAATTCTTGTAATGACTTTTTAACAGACGCTTTTTCAAGCTTTTCTAATGCTGCAATTATTTGTTTTTCAGTATTGGAAGCAATAGGAATCAATACCAGATCACTACAGGCAATAAAACCATTGTTGCGATCTGCTTCGTCCTGATTCTCAACAATCACAACATGCGTATAATCTACTTCAGTCATACAACTGAACGCGCCAACCAATGGTTTACCATTACTGTTGGGGAAGCAAGGGCGTGAATCTGTAGGAAAATAAAATGGTGATTTTTGCCAAACCAGATCAGAAGGTTTTTCCCAATCATTAATACCGGGAAAATAGCGCTGATGCAGGGCAATAACAGTTTTTATCAGGCCTGCAACCTGAGTAAAACAACCACCCTCACCTGTAACCGAGCGTATACCGGTAATAGCTGTTTTCAGTGTTTCTTCTGAACGATAGGCTTTGGTTAAACCCAATACTTCTGCTTGTGATTTTTCGGCATCTTCAAGTGCAGAAACCTCAATAAACTTTACATCAGCTTTATTCAGCAAAGAGTCATCCATTGCCTGATGACAAGCTATAGAAACATCCTCTGCTGTAGCAAACCCTTTAATAGTTCCATATACGTAAGAATGCTGTTTTTTAGCTGTTGCTGCCGAGGCTAATAATAAAGATGCGACACCTTCTGCCTGCGCGTAACCTTTAAAACCTGCTTCAAAACTGAGAGTTGATTTTTCCTGTTCACCTGAAGCATTAATCTGAATGCCTACCACAGCAACAGACTGTTTTTTTGAAGCCAGCTTTTTGGCTGTCTTTAATGCTTCACCCACTGTTGCTACTACTGTCAGTGATGCATATTTTTTCTCCAGCTTGGCAACATCAATATCTGTTAATTGTATACAAACGGCAACAACTGAAACTTCAGATAATGACAAACCATTTTTATCAGCCAATTCAGCTACCGTCATCTCACATAAAGAGACAATATCTTTTGTCTCTCGCAGGCGGCTATCTTCAAGCGACTTACCCTGATAGATAATACGATCAAACCGATCTATGCCGGTAGCATCAGCAAATTTTGCATCCAGACCTATAATGGACAGCTTAGTCATTCATCAATTTCCAACTTATTGCGCAGGCTTGAACAAATCGTTCAAACTTTCGCTAGCCGTTACTTCTGCTGATGTAATATCAGCCATTAGATTATTGTTTGCATCTATCAGTTGAATATCAGCTATTAATTTACTGTCGCTGGTTTCTACTACAGACAATACCAATGTGAACTTTTCTCCTGCCCTGGCTTCACGATATACTTTCCAGCCTGCCGTCGATGATGGCAAGCTACCTAGTCCTTTTTGTTCACGAACCCAAACCAGCATGGCCTGATAAACCAGATCATTCGCAAATATATTGCTTTGGTTTACAGGGAAATCACCTTGTTTCGATTCTGCAATAGCGGGAATTTCACAAGCTAACTGCAATCCACTATCATCACAGCTGATCATATGTGTAAAACCTTGCAAGCTCTCCCCATGAAACAGAGTTCCATTAGTATAAAACTCACTGCCGGGTTTTATATTGGCATCAGCAACTGAACCAGAAAATAAAGGTTGAGCTGCCTTAGCCGTACTTAACTGCAAAATTGCACCATAGTGGAAAACAGGCTTACCTTTGTCATTCAGGCTTGAGATTTTCACATCAACATCAATCTCATTACCCTTGTCACCTACAAGCTTCATATCGATAGTGTATTTTTCAGCTTCTGAACCATCAAATACCACGCCCTTAAATAACTTGTAGTTAGTTAAGCCCTGATAATTAAAACCTTGATATTGGCTTTTCGCTGCATCGGCCATCCATGCGATAGCACAGACAGTTGGCAATACCTGATTGCCACCGATAACGTGATCAGCCAAAAATGTATTGTTAGCCGCGTGTATGGTTTTGCTCACACGACTAACTTCAGGCTTTTTTACAGCAGCTACCTCAACTTCAGAACCTTCACCACCACTCATATCATTACCAACAAGTATTTGTGGACAACGATTATCAGTTGCAGCTAATTCTTTAAGCATCAATTCTGCACCAGCATCAAGCGGTATAATGTATACCCCTCGCTGGGCGAACATTCGCTTCAGCTCAGGCGTTACCATTC
>CBDUPD010000398.1:0-3239 GCA_965368985.1 uncultured Spongiibacteraceae bacterium
CCTCCACCAAACCACCAGACAGGATCTTCACCTTCTTTTTCAGCTACAAAGAAACGAACATTGGCATGAGAGGTGGGTATGTGCGGGTTTTCAGGATGTAAAACCAAAGACACACCCATAGCCTGAAAAGAACGCCCTGCAAGCTCAGGCCGATGAGCTGTAGCAGATGCAGGCATTGAATCACCCATAACATGAGAAAAATTCACACCGCCTTTTTCAAATATATTACCATTGGTGATAACCCGGCTAATACCTCCGCCGCCTTGTTCACGCTCCCAACTATCAGTAATAAAATCTGCCCCACCATCTTCTTCAGCAAGGCTTTTACAGATACTTTGCTGAAGACCCAACAGATATTCTTTTACCGCGTCAATATCGATATTCACATGATTTTCATTCACGGACAACTTCTCCCGTTAGGCAATCAATTATCTTGCTCGGCTGTGTTGAGCTTCCAATAGCGCCTTCACAAATAAGCACCTCATCACCGAAACAAGCCTGAACCCCGGAAGATTCGGTTGCCGGCTCATATCCTGAAGTGTTGGCAGAGGTTGATACAATCGGCTTACCGGCAATCAGACAAATTTCTTGCACGATCGGGTGATCAGAAATGCGTATGGCAAGCCTTGAATGTCCGCCGGTAATCCACTCGGGCATCAATTTCTTTTTAAATGGCACAAGCCAGGTAACCGGTGTTTGTTGGCGAGTTGTTAGCAAAGCTATGACATCTTCTGACAGCTTATCGTCAAGATAGGGGAGTATTTGTTCAAGTGAGGCAGCAACCAGAATCAGGCCTTTTTCAACAGGCCTGTTTTTTAGTTGCAGCAGACGCTTAACCGCCTGCTCATTAAAAGGGTCACAACCCAAACCCCAAACTGCTTCAGTGGGGTAGGCAATAAGTTTACCCTGAAGCAAAGCTTCACCCACTTGCTCAATGCTGGCAGTGTCAGGGCTCATTTGGGCTTGTTAACAGCCATTTCAAATCCACTGCCAAAAGTCAGTTTTATCGCTAACAAGGCAGAAGGAGTGTAGTGTAGCCAGCTACATAAACGACTGATAACGCAGTTAGTGGAAAAACTGACTCTGGCCCTACGGGTTTTGGCTAAAAAAGCCCCACTCCGCGTTGCTCGTTGCTTATTTGGAATGACCAAACTACACTCCTCGCGCCTTGATTGGCACTTTTTTAGTCAAAACAGTGGATTTGAAATGACTGTTAGCAAGCCCTAGCCCTTGGCTAGTTTTTCCTGCAAGGCCTTGTCTTTGGCAATAACTGCATCAGCATTGGCTTTACGTTCCGCTTTTAAAGCTTCTGCTATTTTAGGGTCTGCAGTGGCAAGAATTTGTGCAGCAAGATAAGCGGCATTTTTTGCACCTGCTTTGCCAATAGCGACTGTCGCTACAGGAATACCCGCTGGCATTTGAACAGTTGACAATAAGGCATCAAGACCATCAAGTGATGAGTTAATAGGCACACCAATAACCGGCTTTAGTGTATTTGCAGCAACTGCTCCTGCCAAATGAGCAGCCATACCCGCTGCTGCAATAAATGCAATACAGCCACGCTGATCAGCATCTTGCACATAGGTATGAGTAGCTTCTGGCGTACGATGCGCAGAAGAAACTTTTGCCTCAAACGGGATATCAAATTTTTTCAGAATATCAAAAGCAGCTTCCATAACTGGTAAGTCAGAATCCGATCCCATTAGTATTGCAACAAATGCTTCGCTCATTGTGAGAGTCCTCTTGGCAAAAGGGCGAAAATTTAATCACATCTGCGACAAATTGCAAGTAATAGCGCCTTGTTCTTTGTTAACCAGGCTATATCAGCTACTTAATACGCTGGTAATTACCTGCCACAGTCTCAATAAAACCATTAATTTCAAGCATCATTAACTCTCTGGTCAGCTCAATAACGCCCAATTCTGTATCTTGCTGAAGTACATCAAGGTGAGTAATCTCGAAAGGAACAGACTCAAGCACATACCGGGCAGTAGCCGATAGATCGCTATTTTCCTGTGTTGATCGATCAACATGCTCACACGATGGTGAATAATTTGTTTGCCAGCTCAGAGTATCAATGATCTCCTGTGCTGACTCCACCAGACATGCTCCTTCTTTTATAAGATAGTGACAGCCTTGTGCCATTTTATTGTTTATTGAGCCCGGAACAGCAAAAACCTCTCTGTTTTGCTCAAGCGCATATCTTGCCGAAATCAGTGAGCCACTCTTAAGAGCCGCCTCAACAACCAACACACCCAAACTCAAACCACTGATAATGCGATTGCGTCTGGGGAAATGGTCTCGTTGAGGAGGCACTCCCCATGCAAATTCTGTCACTAATGCGCCTGATTCCACAATCTCTGCAGCCAGATGCTGATGTTGCCGTGGATAGACTTGATCCAGCCCATGGGCCAATACCGCAACTGTTTTACCGTTGCTATGCAGCGCCCCTGCATGTGCAGCACCATCAATACCCCGTGCCAGTCAGCTGGTAATGGTCATATTCTCTCTGGCCAATATGTCGCTCCATGCAAAAGCTATCTCCATCGCACTCTTGCTCGCCTTACGTGCACCAACAACAGCCAGTTGGGAATCCGTCAAGGCATACGGGTCACCTTTTACATACAACACCAATGGTGGGTTATAGGTTTCTTTTAACAAGGAAGGGTATAGGGGAGAGTGCAGGGTAATTGCATGGATATCATGCTGCTCCAGACATTCAATCTCTTTTTTTACTTCTTGATAAACAGGGTGTTTATTCCCGGCCTTCTGTATACGGCGAATTTCCTCGCATTGCCCAAAAGGAAGGCATTCATCAAGCTCAACTTCTGCCTGTAATACAATACCAGGGTGCAAAAAGTGTTTTAGTAATTGGTGTATCCGGGAGAGCCCCAGACCAGGTGTTTTCTGTAGAACCAGCCATGGTTCCAGTGATTGAAGATCATCCATGATCTCACCTCTTTAATACGGTTGTTTTTTAAATTTAATTGATCAGTTCGGATTGGTTACTCTATCACCAACACGTAGCGCTCTTTTAGAGCTCACAACAAAACCAAATGACATTTTTTCAAAAGATCTGAAAATAATCAACAGGCCGGCACGTTCATCAGGAAGCTGGATCAATTCATTTTTTACACGGTCTTTTACAATCTCACCGGCTTGCTTAATAGCCAATATATCACCAATAACCAGCCCATCTCTCTCACCAACATTTAACGCAACAACATCAAGAGAGGCCA
>CBDUPD010000399.1:0-3237 GCA_965368985.1 uncultured Spongiibacteraceae bacterium
GAGTCAGTACAGATTGTTGCCTGCGGTACCAGCTATCATGCAGCAACAGTGGCAAAATACTGGATAGAGAATTACGCGAATATTATCTGCCGTGTAGAAGTTGCCAGTGAATTTCGTTATAGAAAAGTAGTGGTGACCCCTAATTCACTGCTACTGACAATTTCACAATCAGGTGAAACAGCAGATACCCTGGCGGCATTGCGCCTGGCAAAGACATTAGGCTTTGTGGCCACAATGACAATATGTAATGTTGCTCAAAGTTCACTCGTACGAGAATCAGATATTGCATTGATGACTGTTGCCGGACCCGAAATTGGTGTGGCATCAACCAAAGCATTTACTACCCAACTAACAGCACTATTGCTTCTTACTCTCTATCTTGCCAAACGAAATGGTATGGATCCAAAGGAGGAGACATTAATTGTCGAAGCGCTTCATCAGCTACCAGCCTTTGTTGAGCAGGCCCTTGAATTAGATGCAGAGATTGAGCAGATTTTTGAGTGCTTTGCAGAAAAACATCATGCTCTGTTTTTAGGACGTGGCGTAATGTACCCGATTGCGATGGAAGGCGCTCTGAAACTCAAAGAGATCTCATATATACATGCAGAAGCCTACCCTTCAGGCGAGTTGAAACATGGACCTTTGGCGTTAGTCGATGATGATATGCCGGTTATTGCAGTCGCTCCGAATGATGAGTTACTTGAAAAACTCAAGTCTAATCTTGAAGAAGTACAAGCTCGAGGTGGTGAGCTTTTTGTTTTTGCTGATAAGAATGCAGGATTTGAGAATTCAAAGGGTGTAACCGTCATTAATTTGCCACATATACCTGAAGTATTAGCTCCAATTATCTATACAATTCCATTGCAGCTATTGTCTTATCATGTGGCTAACGTCAGAGGTACCGATGTTGACCAACCGAGAAACCTGGCAAAATCTGTCACTGTAGAATAAAACCTATTTTCTGAAACAAGCCATCGCTGGCTTCTGAATGTAAACAGGACCCAATGAAACGACAGGCATTTCTTTCTCAATTTAGCGAACCGCAGGCAGTTCTTTTCTTGCTTGGTTGGCTGCGCTTGTTAACAACCAGCCTATTGATCCTGTTTTATATATTGAATGAGGTTTTAGGTGTAGAGGCGATTCAGCAATTACTTAATTGGCCATGGATTCTGGCTTTTGGAATTCTCAATTTTATCTTTAGCATTATTACCTTGGGTGTAAGACGTTATGAGATAAAAAAAGGCCATTTATTTATTATTCTAATGGCTGATATTCTTGTCTGGTATGGACTTGTTTCTGCCAGTGGAGGATCAATTAATCCTGCGATTAGTTATTTACTTGTTTTGTTATCAATAGCAGCATTATCTCTTGAAATTAAACAGTCTTCATCTTTAGCTATCATCACAGTAGTGCTTTATGCAGTAATGATGAAAGTACAGCCACAGACACATCATGGGCATATGTTAAGTTGGCACCTTTGGGGTATGTGGGTATTGTTTTTGATGAATGCAGTAATCATGTTGGCAGTCATAACGCTGTTGAGTAATGCTATACGTGATAAAGATCGAGCCATTGCAGCTTATCGTGAAGAAACTGTGCGTAATGAGCAATTAATATCTATGGGAACATTGGCAGCCAATATTGCTCATGAACTGGGTACACCGTTATCAACCATAGCGATATTGGTTGATGATATGGATCACCAGGATATAAGTATTATTAAACAGCAATTGGAGCGGTGTAAACAGGCACTTAATCAGTTAAAGTCATCATCCTTAAAGTTCAATGAGAAACGTATTATATTTAGTGAACGCATTATTCAGCAACTTGCGCATGAACTCTTGTTGTTAAAACCGGAAGCGAATATTAGTTGGCAAGATGATGCAAAAGTGGAATTGCTAATTACCCCATTACTCGAACAAGCCCTGCTCGCATTATTAAATAACGCGATAGAAGCAGCAAAAGAAAAAGTGTCTATTCTGATGACTATAGATGACCAGAATCTTGTTATAGAAATTAAACATGATGGTGAGTTGGTGAGTGAAGACTTATTAAAAACCTTGGGTCATAAAATGGTCAATTCAAATAAAGAAAGTTTGGGTATTGGTTATTACCTTGCCAATGCCTCTATCGATCGACTTGGTGGACGATTGCATATAAGTAATCAGTCTGAAGGTGTTCTTACACGAATAACTCTCCCTAAAGAAAAGTTGTTAGCATAGAATGAACAGTCAAAAAATAGATATATTATTATTGGAAGATGACCAGGCTTTAGCCCAGGCTTTATCAAAAGCCATGGAGAACAGGGGGCATTCAATTACCTGGATTGAAAATCTTGCTATTTTTAAAAATTATATTGCTGGTTCGAAACACCATGATTTAGTCTTGATGGATCTGAAACTGGAACATGGTACCTCGTTAAATTTAATTCAACAGGTTAGGGAAAATTACCCACAAGCCAAAATTTTTATTGTAACGGGTTATGCCAGTATTGCGACGACTGTAGAAGCAATTAAACAAGGTGCAGATGATTATTTACCCAAACCTGTCACCGCAGAAGATATTTTACTCACCTATTTTGGAGAAGCGCAGTCTGAGACAGAAGTGTCTGAAGCAAGACTTTCACCGAAGAGACTTGAGTGGGAACATATTCAACGGGTATTGAATGAAAATGATGGTAACATCAGTAGAACGGCCAAGCAGCTGGATATGCATAGAAGAACTTTGCAAAGGAAGCTACAAAAAAAACCCGGCTAATAATGGGAATTAACAAATGGGTAATAGAGTCTTATATTTCAGGGCAATAAAAAAGGCGATAGTAGAAACTATCGCCTTTTAAGTTAGTAGAGTGTGAATGGTTTATTTTTTCATATCATCACTGGTGATTTTCTTGGCTTTATTAATTTCGTTTTCGCTACCTGGGGCTTCAGTCGCCATACTTTCTGGCTTACGTGTATCGTTAGGATCAACAACATCTAAAAGCTCAACTTCAAAAGTAATTGCAGCATGAGGGCCTATTTTTTGACCAGCACCAGCTGCACCATAAGCAAGTTCTGAAGGTATATAAAGTTCGAACTTATCACCGACAGACATCAACTGTAAGCCCTCTGTCCAGCCTGGAATAACACTGCCTACAGGGAATGTTACAGGTTGGTTTCGGCTATAAGAGCTATCAAATTCTTCACCATTAAGCAGTTTGCCACGATAGTGTACAACGACAGAGTCTGTTTTTGTTGG
>CBDUPD010000400.1:0-3236 GCA_965368985.1 uncultured Spongiibacteraceae bacterium
GCTGGCGACCTTATTTTAAAAATTGATGACAAAGCAGTTAAAGGCCTGAAACTGGACGACAGCATTGATTTAATGCGCGGCAAAAAAGGTACTAAAGTTTCACTCACCATTATTCGCGAAGGCATGGACAAACCGGAAGAAATTATATTAGAGCGCGACATCATCGTTATAAAAAGCGTCAAGAGCCGCCTACTGGAAAAAAGCTACGGTTATCTTCGCATTGCACAATTCCAGACTAAAACTGCACAAGATGTAAAAGAACATATCGAAAAAATGCTGAAAGAAACTGACAACCAGTTACAAGGCCTTATCATAGACTTAAGAAATAATCCTGGTGGCATACTCAATGCTGCTGTCGATATTTCTGACACATTCCTCACAGAGGGCCTTATTGTGTACACTGAAGGACGGGCACCAGAAAGCAAAGAAGAGTTTCATGCCTCAAACAAGACCATGTTAAAAGGCAAGCCCATTGTTATTCTCATAAATGGCGGATCTGCTTCTGCTTCCGAGATTGTTGCTGGTGCATTACAAGACCACAAACGTGCTGTAATTGCAGGAACAACCAGCTTTGGCAAAGGTTCTGTTCAGGTTATATTACCCCTCCCGAGAGAGCGTGCAATTAAACTGACTACTGCACGCTATTATACCCCTCTTGGTCGATCTATTCAGGCTGAAGGTATAAAACCTGATATAAAAATTCAACGCGCAAAACTCACATTAATTAACGAAAACATTGAGGTTAAAGAAGCCAACCTCAGTAAACATCTAAAAAATACTGATTCCGATGATAAATCAGATAAAAAAGAAAATGACCCATTAATTAACGACTACCAATTGCACGAAGCTTTAAATTTATTAAAAGCCATGGTATTCACAAGACAGACCAACAAGCTATGAAAATTCGTTTATACACAACGCTAACCATAGCACTATGTATAAGCTGTATCAGCTATGCTGATAGCTACAGATTTGAGATTACAGGCTCAACAAAACCACGTATAGCTATCATCATTGATGACATTGGCAACAATATACCTCTTGGCCAAAGAACCGTAGCCATTGATGGTGACCTGACGCTTGCTGTATTACCCAAAACACCCGGTGCCAAATTAATTGCCACCAGCGCATATGAATCCGGCAAAGAAGTCATGCTGCATGCACCAATGAGTAACCGCAACGATGAAGCCCTGGGACCAGGCGGCTTAACCGCAGACATGGACAAACAGCTGTTTCTTGATACGCTGGTCGAAGACATTCAGTCCATTCCCTATGTGCAAGGCGTAAACAACCACATGGGCAGTGAGTTAACGACTCATAGAAAACAGATGCAATGGGTAATGGAAGAACTTAAAAGACGTGACTTATACTTTATCGACAGCCTGACCAATGGAGCCTCTGTCGCCCACAGAACAGCCAGAAAAAATCACATCCCCACACAGGTACGTGATGTATTTCTTGATCACGACAACACTACCGAAGCTATTGAAGCAGCTTTCAGAAAATTGATTCGGGTTTCCAAACGCAATGGCTATGCGATTGGCATCGGGCACCCCTACCCGGAAACACTGGATGTACTTGAACGTCTTTTACCTGAACTGGAAGCCAATAATATTGAGTTGGTTCGCGTTTCAGAGCTATTAAAAATCAAGGAAAACAGTGAACTGGCAAATATCGACAAAGAAGATCCCGAAATTGCACACTAGGGCATAAACACCCGACAAAGCTCACCCCTTTCTTCAAAATTCTCTACTCACTCCCCCAAAAATACCTCTTTCTGCATACTTTTATCGCACACACAGCCATAATCTGGAAAAATTTAACCTAATATAATCTTTTAAAATCATTAGCTTAGTTGATCTAGTTAACATTTTTTCAAGATAGATTAACTAATCTATTGATTATTACGAATCCTATTCTATAATTAACCTCACGATTATTGCTTAAAGTACTGATTTATAATTGATTTATAACAATATACTGGAAATATCATCCGCATGAGGTATTAAACATGTCGAACTACAGAGAAAGAGATCATCAGGAATACGAAAGCCGCTCAGGGCGTTTCTATCAAAAAGATGGCAGCGATTGGTATCTGCAAACCCGTGAAGGCATTGAGCTGGGCCCTTTTGAAACTCACGCAGAAGCCGCAGTTTGCCTTAACGAGTACCTTGACTTCGTTAACGATAGAAGAGCCAGCAAAGTAGATTTACAGCAATTTTACAAGAACTACGCTGCTGCATAACCCTCTCCCCCGACGAACCGCAGTATTGACCTCGCAAGGGTCGCTGTTTATTGCGGTTCGTCACTTTTCTATCTGACAATTTAACCCCTTTTTGATTTCCGGATTAAAGCTGATAACGTTAACAACCATTTTTCGTTATAATATTCTCAATCAAACAACCGTCACTCCATTCATCAGGAGCCATCATTGACTCTATTTCGCCCATGTATCGACCTGCATCAGGGCAAGGTTAAACAAATTATTGGCGGCAGCCTGAATGAACAGGGTGCCGATACCAATTATGTCAGCCCTTATGATGCCAGCTACTACGCCGAGCTCTACCAAACCAGACAGCTAACAGGCGGCCACGTTATTGCGCTTGGTCCGGGAAATAAAGAACAAGCACTTAAAGCACTGCACACCTGGCCCCGGGGTTTACAATTTGGTGGAGGTGTTAACCGTGAAAATGCCGCCGAGTTTCTTGAAGCAGGCGCCTCACACGTTATTGTCACCTCAGCCCTGTTTGAAGGCGGTGAGTTTTCATGGAAAAAGCTTGAAGAAATAAAACGCGAAACAGGCACTGAACACCTGGTACTTGATTTGAGCTGCAGAAAAACAGATCAGGGCTGGAATATTGCCACAGACCGTTGGCAAACAATTACTAACACCTGCATAGATAAAGACACCTTAAATGAACTTGCCAATCATTGTGCAGAATTTTTAGTTCATGCCGCTGATGTAGAAGGCCTGCAAGCAGGAATTGATAGCAACCTGGTACAAGTACTTGGCCAACTAACAACAATACCGGTCACATATGCCGGCGGCGCCAGATCATTGGATGACTTGAAACGCGTACATGCTCTATCTGACGGAAAAGTCGATCTAACGATAGGCAGTGCCCTGGATATTTTTGGTGGTAGTGGCATTACGCTTGAAGAGTGTATTGAGTGGAACCAATCTCAGCTGTAGCGAATTTATAACAGTAGGCCGGGTTTTAACCCGACAAGATTCT
>CBDUPD010000401.1:0-3233 GCA_965368985.1 uncultured Spongiibacteraceae bacterium
CAAACCGGTGTGATTCATCACGCACATGCTGTATCAGGTGCAGGGCTGAGGCGTCTGAAGGCAAGGTAATCTCTTGTTTGCTGTCAGCCAATATCAGGTTTTCAAGCCCGGCTTTGCGTGTCGGACCCTTGGCCACACCCACTATCACGACATCGTTAAGACCATATTCATTGAGCACATCAACTGCCTGGGTTACCTGCCCTTTACCTCCATCAATCAACAATATATCAGGGCGCTTACCCTCGCCATCCATCAAACGCTTGAATCGTCGCTCCAGCGCCTGCGACATGGCAGCATAGTCATCGCCGGCAGTAATACCTTCAATATTGAATCGTCGATAGTCGCTCTTTAACGGGCCGCCATGATCAAATACTACGCACGAGGCTACCGTTGCTTCACCCGAACTATGACTGATATCAAAACACTCTATACGCTCTGGCAGATCTTCCAGGTTCAGCACTTCTTGCAGATGTTCAAAGCGCTTCAAAATACTCTCTTTATTTGCTAATCGCGATTTAAGATTCTGGGCCGCGGTAGCCGTAGCCAGATCAACCCACTTTTCTACCCTGCCTCGCTGCGAAGACAATACCTGCACTTTTTTACCCGCCTGCAGGGTAAATGCCTCTGAAAGCTGCTCCAGCTCTTCATTTTCTACAGCGCAGACAATCTTGGCAGGAACATCCCGCGCCTGTCCCGTCAAATAATATTGCCCCATAAAGGCGAGCAGCAGTGATGACTCATCAGAGTCGAGGGGTAACTTCGGGTAATAACTTCTACTGCCCAGAACGCGACCGCCACGAACAAATAACACATGCACACATGCCAGTCCTGCCTTACAGCTGGCCGCTATTACATCTACCTCGGCACTGCCCTGCTCGATATACTGTGTTTCAGTAACTCTCTTAAGATGCTGTATCTGGTCTCTATATTCTGCCGCCTGCTCATAATGCTGCTGTTCGGCAGCGGCCTCCATCTCATCGGCCAATTCTGAAACCAGCTGGTCATTTTTCCCCTCAAGAAACAATCGGGTGTGCTTTACCTGCTCTGCATATTCGTCTTCAGTGACTGCATTTACACACGGTGCAGTGCAACGCTTAATCTGATGCTGCAAACAGGCCCGTGAGCGGTTTTTAAAGTAACTGTCTTCACACTGCCTCACTTTAAATACACGTTGCAACAGGTTCATGCTCTCGCGCACAGATGATGAACTGGGATAGGGACCAAAGTAGGCACCCTTCTCACGCTTCGCCCCACGATGATACGAAAGCCTCGGGTATTCTGATGCTGATAAAAAGATATAGGGATAGGACTTATCATCGCGAAGTAAAATATTATACAGCGGTCGATTTTGCTTGATCAGGTTTTGCTCAAGCAGCAGCGCTTCGATTTCGGTTGCAGTAACAGTTACGTCGATATGGTGAATTCGCGAAACCAGCGCTACCGTTTTATTGGTGAGCCCGCTACCTCTGAAGTAACTACCTACCCTCTTCTTGAGGTTTTTGGCTTTGCCAACATAGAGAACCTCACCCTCTTCATCAAACATCTGATAGACGCCGGGCCTTTGGGTGAGGTTTTTTAAAAATGTAGCGTGATCAAACGGTTCTTCCGCAATTTTAGCAGCAAGTTTTGAAGCATTTTTTGGAAGGGCTTCCGGTTGAATTTTTGGCGTATCTTTTGACATCAAACTTCTTGCGGGTCGATCATTCCATGACGGATAGCCAAACGTGTAAGCTCTACATCGCCATTGATTTCAAGCTTTTCAAAAATACGGTAACGGTAGCTATTCACTGTTTTGGAACTCAGAAACAACTTATCTGATATGTCTTGCACTTTTTCACAGTTGATTACCATCATACATATCTGCAGCTCTCGTTCTGAAAGCTGATCGAAAGGTGTTGCCGAATCGGGATCAACAGCGCTTAACGCCATCTGTTGCGCCACAGCCGGGGAGAGATAGCGCTTACCAGCCACTGCATGCTTAATGGCTGTTACCATTTCACTGAGCTCTGCGCCTTTAGTGATATAACCCAGGGCACCGGCTTTTAATAATCGCGCCGGGAATGGCCCTTCATCAAGCGCACTAACCGCCACGACTTTGGTATTCGGGAACTGCTGCATCATCTTGCGCGTTGCCTCAAGACCACCAATACCGGGCATTTTAACATCCATCAAAATCACGTCAGGCTCCAGTGTACGGGCAAATGCCAAAGCTTCTTCACCAGATGATGCCTCGGCAACAACGTCAATGCCTTGCACATCAGCCAACATTCGGGCAATGCCAACTCTTACCAGATCATGATCATCTGCAACGACAACACGAATTGTCAAAGAACACCTCGGTTATTAAGGGATATATATTAAGTAATCCATTACTCGCTTATTATTTCGCTTTGTAGATTAACTATAAAACGATATCAAGATTCGTCAAATTGATATTTGCCTATCTGGCGCTTTTATTCATTACGCTAACTGGCCACCAAAACAGGTTCTGGCTCAAGCATTACACCAAATTTTCTGTTTACGTCTTGCTGCACATGTTCAAGCAACTGCTTTATATCAGCATACGTCGCACCACCATGATTCACCAGTACTAGCGCCTGTTTCTCATACATACCAACCGGGCCCAGGTTTTTACCTTTCCAGCCACTTTGCTCAATAAGCCAACCGGCTGCCAGTTTAACCTCTGACGACGACTGTTTAAATGCCGGAATTTCAGGATAGTCACTCAGCAACAACTGGTATTGTTCCGGGGTAACAACAGGGTTTTTAAAAAAACTGCCACTATTGCCAATTTCTTTAGGATCAGGTAATTTGCTTTGGCGTATAGCAATTACTGCTTTTGAAACATCATGTATCGTTGGGTTAGTGATTTGCCTACTATCTAATTCACTTTGAATGGCACCATAAGAAGTGTGAAGTTCGTGATTAGTCTTTGTTAGTTTAAAAGTCACGTTACAAATTATATAATGTCCTTTAGTTTTCTGCTTGAAAATAGAATTTCTATAATCAAAATGACATTCAGGCTTTGCAAAGCTTTTTATTTCTTTTGTGCTAGTATTTAATACATCGCAGGAAACAAAGCAGTCTTTTAACTCAACCCCATAAGCACCAATATTTTGAATTGGAGCTGTGCCAACATTTCCAGGAATAAGGGATAAGTTTTCTAACCCACCAAAGTTATTATCTAAACACCAGCAAACAAATTCATGCCAGTTTTCACCTGCATTTGCAGT
>CBDUPD010000402.1:0-3222 GCA_965368985.1 uncultured Spongiibacteraceae bacterium
GACATTTCAGAATTCTTTACAAACAACGCCATATTAACAGCTATTTGCCCCGAAACCGGATCCGGACTGGGCGTACCAAGACCTCCGGTACAACTTGTGGACTACGATAACACCCTAAAGGTTTTAGGGGTCGATGATAATCAACTGGATGTCACAGAGGTTTTATCCTCTTTCTCCCGGCATATCCAGCAGAAACACCAGGGTGAGTTTCAGGCATATATTTTAAAAGCGCGCTCACCCAGCTGTGGTGTTCGAAGCACACCGATAATTGATCAACAAGGTAAAAGCCTGCGACATGACAAAGGCATATTTACTGAAATAGTTAGCCAACACTGGACGAACTGCATTTTTACTGAAGAAGAAGATCTGCAAACGACCGAGAGTAGAAATGATTTATTACTGCGGACTTATATACTTCTTGATATCAAGATGACAGATGATAATCAATTACCATTACTGCTTGAACATTATATACAACGATATAAACAGGTGAGCAGTATTGAGCAGCTTACTCATTTTATTATTAACCATGAAAGATTATTGTAAGAAATACAACTAACTGCAATTTTTTGTCAATTCAGCCTTCATCTCTTTACGCCTTTTTTCCCGCTCATTGGTTGTTAAAGCTCTTCTGGTTCCGTCGGCATCACGAACATATACCCGCGATATATTTTCATCCATAATAAAGTTTGATTTCAACTGGTTACAATAACGTTTTTTAGCCAGGGCTTTTTTATCTGCAAGTGCCTTATCTTCTTTTTCGATCGCTTTTTCTATTTCCAAAGACTGTAACTGTTGATCCATTTGCTCCCTGTATATCACCATCTCGGGGTCCAGTTTTTCATTAGCCACATCATAATGCTTTTTTTCAACTTGCTGATTTTCAGGCTTGGCATCAGAGAAATGCACATTCCCCTCAGCATCCACCCACTTATAGATTTCCGCACTAGCAACACTGGCTACACATATCAGCAGCATCATGGCAATTTTAAATGATATACAAAGCTGTTTCATACAAAAGCATCTCCTGACGCAACACATCACGAACCTCTTTATACAATGATTTCAGGCATAAAAAAAGGCGCCAATGGCGCCTTCTTGATATAACCAGCAATTATCAGGTATTTACAAACTCAGGGTAAGCTTCCATACCACACTCTGAAAGATCAACACCGGCAAACTCGTCTTCTTCAGATACACGAACCCCGATGACCAACTTAATGATTGTCCATACAACAAAGCTGGTACCAAACACCCATGCAAAGATAGTTGCCGCACCAATTAATTGACCAGTAAAGCTTGCGCCGCCATCAGCAGTTAACGGGTTAGTAATAGGAACCAATAACAGACCTAACAAACCTACAACACCGTGAACAGAAATAGCACCAACCGGATCATCGATTTTCAGCTTATCCAGAGTAACGATACTTAATACAACAAGTACACCACCGCCCGCACCAAACAATGTAGCTTGTAACGCAGAAGGAGTAGAAGGCTCTGCAGTAATTGCTACCAGGCCTGCCAATGCACCATTGAGCGCCATGGTTAAATCAGCCTTACCAAACATGAAATAAGCAACAAAAAGTGCAGCAATCAAACCACCAGAAGCAGCGGCATTGGTATTCATGAATACAACAGCAACTGCATTGGCATTTTCAACACTTGAGGTAGCCAAAACAGAACCACCGTTAAAGCCGAACCAGCCCATCCACAGAATGAATGTACCTAATGTTGCCAATGGCAAGTTAGCACCGGGAATCGCCCTAACTTCTCCGTTAGGACCATATTTACCTTTACGGGCACCTAACACAAGCACACCAGCCAAAGCTGCGGCAGCACCGGCCATATGTACAATACCTGAACCTGCAAAATCAGAGAATCCAAGATCACCAAGTGTATACATGCCGAATACCGCTTTACCGCCCCATGTCCACGCACCTTCCATAGGATAGATAAGACCCGTCATAACAACTGCAAACGCAAGGAAAGCCCAAAGCTTCATACGCTCAGCAACAGCACCTGAGACGATTGACATTGCCGTAGCAACAAACACTACCTGGAAGAAAAAGTCTGCAGATGGTGCATATGTTGCTGGCTCTTCTGCGCCGGCAACACCGTCAGCCACGATACCTGACAAGAAGAAACCGCCATCGTACATAATTGCATAACCGCAAACCATATACATGGTGCAGGCAATCGCAAACAAGGCGACGTTTTTAGTAAGTATTTCAGTTGTATTTTTTGCACGCACAAGGCCTGCTTCCAACATTGCAAAACCCGCAGCCATCCACATGACCAGAGCACCACAAATCAGGAAATAAAATGTATCTAATGCATATTGCAATTCGAAAATTGTATTTTCCATGGTTAAAGCTCCCCTACAGACCCTGGTTGAGTCCGTAAAAAATTAAGTTTAAATTAAGTTATTTTGTGAGTTGGCTAAATAGCTTCTTCGCCTGTTTCACCAGTACGAATACGAATGACTTGCTCAAGTGGTGATACAAATATTTTACCATCACCAATTTTGCCATTATTGGCTGCCTTGGCGATTGCTTCTATTGTTTGATCAAGAAGATCTTCACCGATGGCAACTTCCAGTTTTATCTTCGGCAAGAAATCAACAACATATTCTGCCCCACGATAAAGCTCGGTATGCCCTTTTTGACGACCAAAACCTTTTACTTCACTAACGGTTATACCCTGAACACCGATTTCAGATAAAGATTCACGAACATCATCAAGCTTGAACGGTTTGATTATTGCTGTAACTAATTTCATAAATTTGCTCCTGTTTATTCAGCATTCAGCTGAGTAAATTGGTGAGTGTTGCTCATACAATTATCTGAAGAACACCCACCCTGTAAATTAAAACAATGTGAAGCTTTTACCAATATCCAACACCAGGTAGTAATCGCTGTTATCTATTTCATCGCCTGCTGCGTTACTATCAATCTGCTTGCCTAAAGTAGCACCCATATCCAGGCTGGCAACTTCACCACTTGCCGATAACTCCAGATAGGTGTAATCGTAATCAGTATCATCAACATCTGTTCCGTCTACTTCCTGATCATCTGAAGCCCAGTGACCTAGCGTTACACCATAAGCATCATAGCTATAGCTGATAGAGGTAAATACATATGGCTGCTCAATATCAGAACCTGCTCCGCTACCATTATCAGGATCTTCATCTGTACCTACTGCAACATCAACAGCAATGCTACC